>QHZC01000401.1:0-3354 GCA_003224515.1 Acidobacteriota bacterium | reverse complement strand
CGCCCCGCCGCTACCATGTCGGGAGAAGTCCGCGACGAATCCGATGATCCGGTCCGCAACGCCTCGGTCATGCTGTTCCAAGAAGATCTTGTCGAGGGCCGGCGTCGTACGTCTTCGGTCCGCCAGGCGGCCACCGACGATCAAGGCCACTATCACTTTGGACACCTGGCCGCCGGAATGTATTACGTCAGCGTTTCCGCCCAGCCTTGGTATGCGCAGCACAATGCCCGTCATGGCGTTGAGCAAGGAGAGCCGGCGAATCCCGGGGAGAGCGAACAGGATCAGTCTCTCGATGTCGTTTATCCGGTGGTGTTCTATCCCAATTCGAACGACCTTGCCGGCGCCGCTCCCATTGCACTTCACGCGGGCGACATGTCCGTAGCGGATTTTCAGCTCCGTCGCGTACCTGCTCTCCACGTACTTGTAAGAATTTCTGCCACCGACCCAAACCAGCGCGTAAGTCTTCAAGTCCTGCAGACTCTCGCAGAAGGCAGCGAAATTAACATTCCCGTAGCTGTTAATCAGGTGACGCCGGGTCTTGTGGAGGTCAGTGGCGTTCCCCCGGGGCGCTTGGGGCTCGCGCTGATGACTCAGGATGGAAACGCAATGATGCGCCGCACCGAGAGCGTGCAGCTTTCGAATGACGCCGAGTTGGAGACCGCGCCGAATTCGTCGTCCGTGGTGGTCCGCGGTATTTTGAAAATGGACGACAACTCGCCGACGCCTCAGCCCGCTCGCGTTATGCTGAGAAATTCCGCAGCGGGAGAATCCTTTACCGCGGAAGTTTCCGCGACCGGCGAATTTTCTTTCAAGAATAATCCCGTGGGCATTGGAAGCTATGAGCTCATCATCGTCGAGCCCCAAGCTCTTTTCATCCGCAGCCTCTCCTCCACGGGCGCCAAGACAGCCGGGCGTTCCTTTCAGATCGTTGCTGCACAGGATGTAAGTATCACTATCAACGCTTCGAAAGGCACCGGCCGCATCACTGGCACGGCACTCAAGAAAAACAAGCCCGCCCCTGGCGTAATGATTGTGCTCGCGCCACTCGATCTGCGCAGCAATCCCGCGCTTTTCCGCCGCGACCAGTCTGATTCGGATGGAACTTTTGCGTTGAACGCCGTAGTGCCGGGCCGCTACGCGCTCATGGCTATTGAAGACGGCTGGGATTTGGAATGGGCCAACCCCGACGTGCTGAAAAAATATCTCGCCGGTGGCCAAAGCGTGGAGATCGCGCCGCATCAAAAATCGGAGTTCAAAGTGAGCGTACAATAGGATTTATTCCGCGCCGCCGAGGGCGGTTCGCGGGGCGCCGCCAGAGCTGCGCGCCCAGCGCCAACAGAGCGGGGAAGCAAACCAGGACGTAACGTGGCTCGCAAGTTTGCAATTGCGTCAGGAATGCCGTTCGAATGAGGATGAACGCCACGATCAGCAGCACTCCGGGATTCGCGCGCGAGTACCACGCCACTGCAAGAGCCATGGCGACATACAAAAAATTGAGAAGCGCAAACGCGAGCGTCACTTCGAAGTCAGCGGGATTGCTACGATAACTGTCGCTCAGCGGCCAGAGTTTCCCTGAGTACGGCAGCAGGGCGATGCGCGGAGTAAACCATATTGCGGCAGCGCGTTCGAACGGGATCCACACATAGGTTCGAATGGGATGACATTTCGCGCGTTCCCGCGCCAATTCTGCAAACTCTATGTCGAGTGAGCGCGTCATGCCGCGGGTGCGATTGTAGCCGTCCAGCAGTGAAGAGACGCGTGATAATTCGTCTGGGGAATCCACTGCGTACGAAGGAAGATTTCTCACTTCGATCGGCCGCGAGGGCAATTTCCACGTGAAGAGATAGGCGTCGCGAAAACGAAACATCCACGTTTTCGTCCAGGCGTAGAAGCCGGTAGGCAGGACATCGCCAACCGTTTCCGCGTAGCGAGGAGCAAGAAATTGCACGCGTCCAAGATGGACGGCATTGCGCGCGGCCCAAGGCGCCAATGGCAACAGCAAACCAACCGTCATCCACAACGTTGCGACCGCGAGTCTTCTCCAATTCTCGGGACGGCGATAGCGGAGCCAAAGCGCAATCAGTACCGCCCCAAGAAGCAACGGCGTTTCCGGCCGAACGAGTGTGCCGAGACCAACAACGAGCCCTCCCGCCAACCAATTTTTTGCGGCGCGGATCAGATCGCGGTTCGAGGCAATGCGGTCGATCTCCATGGTCGCTGCTGACAGAAAAATCAGAAGCGCGAGGGTGGTGAAAAAAGTTGCCAACACTTCCGTGAGCGGCACGGCTGTGTAGTTGGCTGTGAAGGGACAGAGTGCCGTCAGCCAGAGCGCAGCCGCTGCCACACGGCTGCGGATCGCGCCGGGAGCGCCCGCTGCCAGACGACCGGCGATGCCCGCGGCCAGGACGCAGGTGCCAAAATCGACGAAAGCTTCGGCGAGCATGACTGCCTTCCGGCCTGTGCCAGCCAGGAAATAAATGCCTGCGAGGAATGCCGGATAGCCGGGGACGCGCGCATCTGAGGGAAGAAGTTGCCCGTGGGAATAGAAGCCGTAAACGCCGTGGTTTAGCCAGTTGCGGGCAAGCTCCTCGTAGTAGTCGGTGTCCCCGGAATAGAAGGGGAAATGCCAGATGAAGAAGAGGCGCAGGGCAAGTCCGGCGAGAAGCGCGGGCAAAAGATGTATGTAGAAAGGTTTGAGGAACATGGTGTGCGGGCGAAGATGAATCGGATGCATGGGGCATTGTAGCAAGCACGGGACTGGCGGAAAAATCACGCTGACAAAGGCTTGACAGGGAAGGTAGAATCTCTGGAGATGGCCAACGCACCCGAAGTTGTCAAAGCGCCTGGGATGGTGCCCGACGAGCTGAAGCAGGAGCCGCGCTCGAAGGGGATCGCCACCGCGTGCACTTGCGTGGAGTACTGCCCGGTGGAAGACTGCATGTTCTGGGTGCCGGACGAGGACAATCCACCGTTCGGGCGCATCCAGATTGACCCCATTCTCTGCATCGGCTGCAAAAAGTGCCTCAGCAAAGGCCCGGACGGCTGCTTCCTCGATGGCTGCCCGTGGGATGCCATCGTGATGGTGAATACCACGGAAGTTGAAAGAGAAGTTGGCCCGATGGCGTACTGAACCGTCCCGTCCCCTGCCCTAAGCTCGAGATCCACTTCCACCCCTGGGTTTTTCTTTGCAGCGCGGAATCGCTTGAAAATAAGAGAGATGACTTTTCGCGCAGTGCAAAAGAGTCGTGGAACATGATGGGATTTCGCCGTTTGGGGGCGAGATTCCCGCTCCCTTGTCCGTGCGCAGTCACTCTAAAAGCCAAACTCTCGCATCGAGCACTAAGAGGGCCGCTC
>QHZC01000399.1:5612-8876 GCA_003224515.1 Acidobacteriota bacterium | reverse complement strand
CCCCGCTGCTCAGCAATCTGATGCTGGATGAATTGGACCGGGAGTTAGCGGGGCGCGTGATTTGCGAGCGGCTTGGTCCTCGCGCGATGCTCGGCGCCGTGTTTTTCCAGCTTGAATTTTCGCGGCCGAGATCCTCGGCCCACCCGCTGCACCCGGATCGCCGGAGCCGAGCAGAGAGAAAAACTAGCGCCTCAAACTAAAAACAAAAAACTGCTCTAGCTTCTAGCGACCGTTGGAGTAATACTTCACATCGACGGAGTCGTACATGGTGGCGGTGGCGGCGTGAGTTTTTTCGTAGGAGTCGATCTCCGCGGCGTGCTGCAACGTGGTGCCGATATCGTCGAGACCCTTCAACAAGACTTCTTTGCGCGATGGGACAATTTCAAATTTGAAGATTAGACCATGCCTGTCGGAGATGGTCTGGTTCGGCAGATTGACGGTGAGCGAATAGCCTGCTTCTTTTTCAGTGCGCTTGAAGAGTTCATCGACCTGATCTTCGGGGAGCGACGCGGGCAGGATGCCGTTCTTAAAGCAATTGTTGTAGAAAATGTCCGCGTAGCTGGGGGCGATGACGACGCGAAAGCCGTAGTCCTTCACGCCCCAAGGGGCGTGCTCGCGGCTGGAGCCGCAGCCGAAATTGGCGCGCGCCAGCAAAACCGACGCGCCTTTGTACCGCGGGAAATTCAGGACGAACTCGGGATTGGGCTTTTCGCCGGGAAGATAACGCCAATCGTAGAAGAGTATGCGGCCGAAGCCTTCGCGCGTGAGCGCCTTCAAAAATTGTTTCGGTACCATCTGGTCGGTGTCGACGTTGACGCGGTCGAGCGGCATCACCATGCCGGTGTGGGTTGAGAACGGTTGCATGCGTCTAAGCTCCTGAAAAAACTAAAACCTTTGGCTTGAAACCATAGTCACTCGACCGGCAAAACGTCCAGTGAACGTACATCGACAAAATGGCCGGCGATGGCTGCGGCGGCGGCCATCACCGGGCTGACGAGGTGCGTGCGGCTGTCTTTGCCCTGGCGGCCCTCGAAATTGCGATTGCTGGTGCTGGCGCTGCGCTCGTGGGGCGGCAGGACGTCAGCATTCATGCCGATGCACATGCTGCAGCCGGCGTCGCGCCACTCGAAACCTGCGGCGGTGAAAATCTTGTCGAGCCCTTCTTTTTCGGCTTGTGTCTTGATCCCGCGAGAGCCGGGGACAATCAGCGCCTGCTTGATGTTTTTTGCCACGTGCTTGCCTTCGACAAAATGCGCGGCAGCGCGGAGATCATCGAGGCGTGAATTCGTGCACGAGCCAATGAAGACGCGGTCCACGGGAATATCCACGATGGGAGTTCCGGCCTTCAGCCCCATGTATTTCAGGGCGCTTTCCGTGGCCTTCTGATCGTTGAGATCCTTAAAGTCGTGCGGATCAGGAACGCGCGCGGTGACGCTGGTGACCATGCCGGGATTTGTGCCCCAGGTGACCTGCGGAGCGATCTGCTCGGCGTGGAGTTCGACGGTCATGTCAAACTTGGCATTTTCATCGGAATGCAGTCGTTTCCAGCAGCCGACGGCTTCCTGAAACGCTTTTCCTCTCGGAACAAACGGCCGGCCTTCGAGATAAGCGAAGGTGGTTTCATCGGGCGCGACCATGCCGGCGCGCGCGCCGCCCTCGATGGTCATGTTGCACACGGTCATGCGTCCGTCCATCGAGAGGGAGCGAATGGCTTCGCCGCCGTATTCGGCGACGTGGCCGTTGCCGCCACCGATGCCAATCTTTCCGATGATGGCAAGAATGAGGTCCTTGGCGGTGACCCCTCTGGGACGCTTGCCGTGGACGAGAATGTGGAGCGTCTTGGAGCGCGACTGAACGAGACATTGAGTTGCGAGGACATGTTCGACTTCGCTGGTGCCGATGCCAAAGGCCAGCGTGCCGAATGCACCGTGCGTGGAGGTGTGGCTGTCGCCGCAAACAATAGTCTGCCCGGGCTGGGTGATGCCCAGCTCGGGGCCGATGATATGCACGATGCCCTGATTCTTGCTGTTCATGTCGAAGAGACGGACACCGGATTCGCGACAGTTTTTCTCCAGGGCTTCAAACTGGAGTTTGGCATCGTTATCCAGGATGGGCAGCGTGCGGTCGGTGGTGGAGACGGAATGGTCCATCACCGCGAAAGTGAGATCGGGGCGGCGGACCTTGCGGCCTTCGGCGCGGAGACCGGCAAAGGCCTGGGGCGAGGTGCCCTCATGGATGAGGTGGCGGTCAATGTAGATGATCGAGGGCTGGCCGGGTTCTTCGCGGACGATGTGCGAGTCCCAGATTTTCTGATAGAGCGTTTTAGGTGTCATGGGTTTCTATTCGGATTCTAGCACTCCTGCGGTGGGAGGCAACTGGAGTGCCTCCGACAGGCCCGTGAGGGCGGCGTTGGTAACGGAACAGAGTTCGGCAGAGAGTGAAAAGCTTTGAAACAAAGCGGTTTCACCGCAAGGCTCCGCGAGAGCACAGAGAATTCCGAGGAAAGTCCGAAAAAATGGGCGTGGTGAGCGGCAAACATAAGAAAGAATCGCATGCCGATGAGATTTTATTTAAATGTTTAACAGGGAATGGCGGAAATTGACGATTGAGCTGCTGCAAAGGGGTATGAACCGTCGTGGCGGACGCCGTAATCCATTGCGCATAGCGAGAGGTGAAGAAAAAGCCCGCCCTCCAGAACCGAGGACGGGCACCCAAAATCGCCTTGGGATTTATCGTCCGGGCCACCCGCCTGCACGAAGGGCAGCAGATCAACTGAAACTGAGGTTAGGACCATTTTACAGAAGAGCGTGGGGCAGACCCAGCAAGCAAAATCGGGTAGTTTTACTGCAGGACCAGGCTGGCAGTGGTGCAACCGGAGCCGGCGGGGTCATAGTGGATCACAGCAGTCTGATCCGTACAGAACATCCGCTGACCCGACCCGCCGACTACTTGGGGCGTGGCCGCTACAACGAAGTTGACCGAGGGAACAAGGCCGTCACCGGTCCACACGAAGGAGTAGCCAGCCTTCGTGCCCTGGGCAAGGACATCATCGATTAAGCAGGCTTGCGTTGAAGAAACCGAGCAAGGATTCGCGCCACCGAGAGTGGTCAGTTGTGCCGGGAAACCCATGTCCGGATAGGTGATGGAATAGGTGACCGCTGCGGTGTTGATCATGCGGAGAGAGGCAACTGCGGAGGTTTCATTGGCGCGAAGGCGGGACTTGAGAAAATTGGGCACCGCGATCGCCGCGATGATTAGGATCAC
>QHZC01000399.1:0-5506 GCA_003224515.1 Acidobacteriota bacterium | reverse complement strand
GAGAGGGTAACGCTTTGAAAAAATCGGCCCCCCCCACCGGCGTTGAGCCAAGAAGCGAACCGCAGACACACATCGATCCCTCCCGCCACAACGCCGTGTGTTGATGTGGATTGTGCTCCTTGGAGGGAAGGAGGGCGAACAACTTCAGGAAAAAGATGAAAAGCGCAACGAACGCCGTTTGTCATTCACTGCGGAACTCTTGCTTCAGGGCGAAGAGCATCCGGTTGCCCCCACCGGAGATGTTATTCTTTGATCTTGCGGCGCTCGCAGAGCGTCACAATTTTCGTTGGGTCGACGGCATCGTTGTCGATTTGCATCTCGACGACTTTGCCGCTCTTGTCGATCAGATAGTTGACGCGGCGAGCTGCTTTATACTTGGGATTGTAAAGACCGTACTGGCGGGTGACATCTCCGCCCCAGTCGCTGAGCAGAGGAAAGGTGACCGCGATTTTTTCTGCCCACGCGGCGTTGCTGAAGGTGCTGTCCATGCTTACACCCAAGACTTGGGTGTCTGCAGCTTCCAGTTTTTGCAGGTTCTGCTGGAAGTTTTGCATCTGCTTGGTTCAACCACCAGTGAAGGCGAAGATGTAAAACGCCAGAGCAACGCTCTTCTTACCGCGGAAGTCATGCAGAGAGACTTGGTTGCGATGGGTGTCCATTAGGGTAAAATCCGGGGCTGTGTACCCGACCTTGACGGCGGGATCGGGCAAGGCGTCTTTCTTCTCTGTTTGACCCCACAGCCGGTTGGTGGATGGCGGCGCGCTCAGAGCGAGCATCCCAAATAGCAGGATGGTGATTCCTTTGCGCATGCGTTTTCACCTCCTTAGATATTCTATCCCATGGGCCCGCGCCTTACGCAAGCCGTAGGCGCGATAGTAGCAGCCATGAAGGGCTTGTGCACGTTTGTTTGATCGTTGCGATCGCTGCTACCTGGATTTCACCTGACCCGAGCGCAGGGGAATAGTTGGAGGGGGCAAAGATGCATGATAGAAGTGGGCGGTGAAGCGAGCAGAGGGAGAGCCGTGAAACAAGAAAAGGTGAAGTGGGGAGTGCTGGGGGCGGCGTCGATTGCGACGAAGAAAGTAATTCCAGGAATGCAGAAGGGAGAGTGGTGTGAGATCGTAGCGATTGCGTCGCGGGATATGAAGAAGGCGAAGGATGCGGCGAGGAAACTGGGAATACCGAAAGCGTACGGGTCCTATGAAGAGCTTTTAGCTGACAACGAGATTGAGGCGATCTATAACCCTTTGCCGAATCACTTGCACGTACCGTGGTCGATTAAAGCGGCGGAGGCGGGTAAACACGTGCTGTGCGAGAAACCGTTGAGCCTGACGGTAGCGGAGGCAAGAACGCTGCTGACGGTGCGGGAGCGCTGCGG
Source organism: Acidobacteriota bacterium (assembly GCA_003224515.1). Taxonomy (GTDB): domain Bacteria; phylum Acidobacteriota; class Terriglobia; order Acidiferrales; family UBA7541; genus Acidiferrum. The sequence goes on along the minus strand of QHZC01000399.1, from coordinate 4,128 downwards.
GGTGAAGATCGGCGAGGCCTTTATGGTGAAGACGCACCCGCAATGGTTGCGGACGCGAGAGCTGATTCACAAAGCCGTGATCGGAGAGTTGCGAGCAATTGTGGGAGCGTTCAGCTACTTCAACCGCGACCCAGCGAACGTGCGGAACAGGGCGGAGTGGGGCGGGGGCGGCCTGATGGATATCGGGTGCTACCTGATTACCACGTCGAGACTTATTTTTGGAGAGGAGCCGGCGCGCGTAGCAGGGCTGGTCGAGAGAGATCCGGATTTCAAGACGGACCGATTGGCGTCGGCGATTCTGGAGTTTCCGTCGGGGCAATCGGTGTTCACCTGCAGCACACAGCTGGTGCCGTACCAACGAATGCAGTTTCTGGGGACGAAAGGACGAATCGAGATTGAAATCCCGTTTAATGCGCCGAACGACAGGCCTACGCGGATTTTTATAGATGACGGACGCGACGTATTTGGCGGGGGAATTCGAACGGAGACGATTCCGGCTTGCGACCAGTATACGGTGCAGGGGGACGCGTTTTCGCGAGCGATTCGGGAAGGGAGCGAGGTACCGGTGCCGCTCGAAGATGCGATTGCGAACATGGCTGTGATTGAGGCGGTCTTGCGCGCAGGGGAATCCGGGAGATGGGAAGAGCCGTAAAACACTTCAACGCAGAGTGCACTCCGACAAGGTCGGGGCAGGCGCCGAACACAGAGGGCACAGAGCAGAGGGAAGAAGCTAAGCCGGCTAAGGCAGAGACGCAGAGGACGCAGGGAGAGAAAGACGGATATGGCGATACGAACTGTTTTGCAATTGGGGGACCCTGGATTGCGCGAAATAGCGAACCGCGTGGAGAATCCGGCGGCGCCGGAGATTCTTGCGCTGGTGGAGGACCTGGCGGATACGCTGGCATATTGGCGGAAGACGACGGGATACGGCCGGGGCATTGCTGCACCGCAGATTGGCGCGAATATGCGAGTTATTTTTCTACAGCTACCGGGTGAAGATCCCTGGCCACTTGTAAATCCCATGATTACCGAACGGAGCAATGAAAAAATAGTGGTATGGGATGCTTGTCTAAGTTTCTTGTCGATTTTCATGCAAGTGGAGCGGCACCGGGAGATCACCGTGCAGTATCAGGATTTGAGCGGAGCGGAACGCGAAGTTCACGCGGGAGAGGAACGGAACCTCTCCGAGTTGTTGCAGCATGAGATCGACCACTTGAATGGGACTCTGGCGGTGGATCGCATTACGGACATACGCACGATGTGCACGCGCGAAGAGTTTGAGAAGCGATACAGAGCCGACAGCCCCTATGCGGTGGAGGTCTTGAAGTAAGAGAGCAACGAATAAGAGCGTTGTCATGAATGCGATTCGTGGATTGAGGCGATGGTCTCTTACACAACAATAAAAAGTCCCGTTGGGCCCTTGCTGCTGGCTGCTGATGAACTTGGCTTGCGACGGGTGTGTTTTGAAAACAGCAAGCCAACCGCGCCTCCGCCACAGGACTGGAAGCAGGACAGAGGGCCGTTTACCGAGGTAATCCGACAATTGCAGGCGTATTGCGGCGGGGAGTTGAAGGATTTCGACTTGCCTTTGTCGCTGGAGGGAACGGAATTCCAACTCCACGTGTGGCGCAGCCTCCGCACCATTCCCTATGGAGAAACGATCTCCTATGGCCAATTGGCTCAGCGCATCGGCAAACCCAAGGCGGTGCGTGCCGTCGGGTTGGCGAATGGTTGCAATCCCATTCCCATCATCATTCCGTGCCATCGTGTGATTGGCAGCGACGGAAGTCTGACGGGCTTCGGTGGTGGACTGCCAAGCAAGAAAAAACTGCTCGCTCTCGAATGCAGGCAGATGAGCTTGCTATAGCTTATTGCCGGATACAGCGAAAGGTCATATTGCGTCCAACGAGGCCGGCCGCGCGAACCCAGGCCGGGGAGGACGACGACGCTGGTCGCGATGGTGATTCCGCCGAGAAAAGGGATGGAATTGACGGGTGTCCTGTATTTGGCATGGAGCCGCGTGAACCTCTCCGGCAAAAGGTGGACCCATCCGGCGACCACGGGGAGAAGCCGATGCGGTCGTTGAAAGCCAGGCGAGTCCATTCATAAAGGCCGCCTTCGAGGGGCATCAGTCGATTCAGATGGGCCACGACAAGAGCTTGCGGAACGAAGAACAGAAGAATGGCGAAGAGCCAGAGGAAGGACGTTAGCGGGGCCGGCTTTTACGGCGGTGACGAAGACATCAGGAATGACAACGAGAAGGACGGAGGCAAGAACGGGGTCTTGGCAGCCGAGCTCCTTGCGGAGGGCGGACCTGCGCGTGTGAAGTTGCGCTTCTGTTGCGGCGAAATCCGCGCTAACCTTGGTGGCCCATGCGCGGCGAGCCTCGGGATTTGCGACGCGCGTTGGCATGCGGTGCGCACGATGAATATTGCTTCAGCGGGCGGAACTTTTTCGCTGCGGAAGTCAAATGAAGAGTCCCGCCAACAGAGCGGGGCTTTTCGGTCCGTGAGCATTGGAACACCGTCGGAGTGAGAATTACTTGCCGCCGAGTCCGATGTCGCTGCCGACACCGGTGCAGAAGTCCCACCCCAAACGGGCAAAGTTACCGATATTCAGGCCGCAGTTGCCGAAGATGACGTCGCGAAAATCACCCCGCTCCGAGAACGTGTTCCTGTAGATCAAGGAGTTTTCGGCCTGGCTGGAAGTAGCGAATTTACCGGCCGAATTAATAATGCCCGCCAGCGAAGGTGCGGAAACACTGGTGCCGCCGAGGATGAACCATCCACCGGGGCCGCCCTGGAACAAGTTGGTGTCCAGCACCCAGACGCCGGTGTTGGGGTTCGCGTCAAATGAGAAGTCCGGAGTGCCTCGGGAATCGCCGACGATGTTCGCGATGCGGTCCTGGAAGTGTGGGCGAGCTTCGAACTGGCTCGGGCCGCCGCCGGTATCCGGCCAGGTATTCTCCAACAGGAAGGTTCCGGAGTTCGGATCGCGCGAGATGGTCGTGCCGCCTGCCGAGATAACGTTCGGCGATGCGCTGGGCCATTCCGCGCCGGGACTGGCTCCAGAAGATGCAACGTACACAACGCCGGGAGTCGAGAAATTGCCATCGTGCTTCGTCTCATTCTTGAACTCGCCGGAGCCCCAGCTCATGGAGACTTCGCCGCCGCCGTTTGTCGCCACCAGATTCGACGCCACGAGCACCGCTTGGAACAGACTGGCGAAGTTATTTGTCTTGGCCTCGACCAGGAAGATTCTGGCGTTTGGCGCCATGGCGGGAGCCCATTCAATGTCCAGGGAGGCTTCTAATTCCCATCCCCCGCTGGGATTCAGGGCGGGTTGCGTACCGGAGGGGTAGACCACCGTGAAATCGGCAGGCGGCAAGCCGAACTGGGAAGAAAAGGCAGCGAGGTCAACGGCAGCATTCGGAGTGTCGAAAGCGTCCACTACGGCGATGGCCCCCGAGCCACCCGTTGGATTTTGCGTCGTTTCATTGGGGTCGCAACCGGGTTTTGAGTGAGGCACGAGGCGATAAATGCAGGCGATGGATGCCGGCGTCTCAAAGAAATAGCCCGGAAACGGCGGCAATTCGTTTGGTTGCGGCGTGCCTGTGAAGACGCCACCCTCGGGCATCATGACTCGAAGGTGAGTGTGGGCCTTCACACCAACGTCTCCGGTGTGCTCCACGCTGGATTGCGGAACCATAACGTGCCCTTTTCTGGATTGTGATTGCGCCGCGCTGACCTCGGCGAAGCCGAGCATTGAAATAGCTGCAAGAAATGAGATTGACCACCCCCTACGCCTCATCCGACCTCCTTATTTGGCTTGTTCGTCTTAAGATAGGGAATCACTCGCACCCTACACCTGTCTTTGCGTTCCCGCGGAGACAACCACGAGGATGCAAGAGCCTCATCGACGTGGAAGTTTATACCCAGTATCGTGACGGAGACAACATCTTTTGGTTAATTTCGCTAGAAAGGTAGCCCGGAATCTTGGTCGGTTCAAACTGCGGACATTATCTTAGATACCCCTATCAGGGGTGAAAGGTGCCGCTCGCAAATCCATTCAAGCGCTAACGCCCACGAACGAAAGACTATGTGTCCACAGGTCCCGGAAAAATCGCAT
>QHZC01000400.1 GCA_003224515.1 Acidobacteriota bacterium | reverse complement strand
TGTTGCAACATGATCATCTCTCCTTTTTACTCGAAGTACTCAGCGCCACGAATGTTGTCATGCGACGGCGGAAGAGGAAGCGGTGGCAGTTCTGGAAGTCGTTGTTGGTCGAGTGAGTTCTTCAGGATCGATTTCACGCTCTGGTAGCGGCAAGCACTGGCCCGCAGGGCGCGATCGGCAGCTGCCTCCATCCTGGTCGAGGAGTACTGCTCGGCCAGTCGGATGATCCTGAGGCAGGAGCGATACCAGGAGCGATACCCCATCTCCGGATCCGGTTTCTCGGCAAGGATCCGTTCAAACAACTTTGCCGTGTGCGGTCCGATCTGTTCGGCCCAGTTCGCCATGCGTGAGGGAGTCCACTCGAGATGCGCTTGGTGACTCTTCGGCCGGTGTTCTCTCTGCGTGAACACCTGTTCTCGTCCATGACCACGGACGTGCGAAGCTACCCGCTGTCCCTGGTGAAAAATCTCGATGGTTGTCGGTGTCGCTCGAACTTCCACGCGTTCTTGCACCAGCGTGCAGGACACGCTGTAGAAGTTGGCGCCGAAGGCAATGTGGTAGTCGATGTTGACTCCGGGCGTAGGACCACTGGCTCATGTCGAACGGCTCGGCGAGCAACGGTCGCAAAGCGTTGCGTTCAACCGCTGTGAAGACACTCCACCGAAACACGCCACAAACAAACGACTTAGTCCGTAACTCATTTGCGCTCTGTACACCGCCCTACTCGGATGTACACGCGAGTCCACGGTAGACCAAGACAAACTCATACAAAACTCAAACACCACTCAGAACTGTTAGACGAGTACTCGCAGCTCAGTTCCCCGGACAAACTTTGCCCCTAAATTAATCTGTCTGGTTCAGGAGTATACTTTCCATAATGCTGAGTTCGACGGGACACGACGTCCAATGTCGCACCAACTACAAAGAAGAAATTTGGCAAAGGAGGATTTGTGGGATTGACGGTGAACTTCGACTTCATCAAGTCTCTCTTTGGTGGGGGACGTCGAAATAGTAGCGAAGGTAGCTCTGAAGCGTGGCCCGGCGACAGCAATCTTTGATTTCCACCAGTTTTCGCCCGAAAATGAAGCCGAGGCGGTAGGATGCTCACGGCGTGCGCAGCGCGCAATAAACTGTGGTCACTTACCAGTCTGAAGGTTTCTCGCACGACCACGGTCGTTTCCACTCGAGTAGGCACACCATCACATTCGCTTCGCGTCTCTTTCGCTTTTTTCGCCGGTTGGTCGGCGTTTCGCAAACCAAAGGAGTCAACATGGCATCGTCCGATCCGATCAAGCACGTCGTTGTTTTGATGATGGAGAATCACTCCTTCGACCAGCTGCTAGGCTGCATGCAGCAGGTCTATCCCAACCTCGATGGTATCGACGAGAATAACCTGCGTTCGAATCCCGACTATCCGGCGGGAAAGAATCCCATAACGCAGGCCGTCACAGACCTGATGGCTCTTTCTCTTGATCCGCACCACGAGCACGTCAATGTGCTCCGCCAAATCGCCGAGAATTGCAGCGGCTTCGTTTCTGATTTCGTTCAGTCGTATAGCCAGTGTGGAGACGCCCGCCAGCAAATAATGTCTTATTACGAACTGGGGTCTTTGCCGGTGCTGCACACATTAGCCAAGAATTTTATGATCTGTGATCACTGGTTCTCATCACTTCCTGGGCCAACCTGGCCCAATCGCTTTTTTGTGCACACGGGAACGTCCAAGGGCCACGTCAAAATGCCTTCCGGCATGTACATAAAGAACGAGTATTTTTACGACCAGAACACAATCTACAATGAGCTCGACAACGCGCGCATCACTTGGAGTATTTATCACCACGGTATGCCGCATACATTGCTGCTCGCTCGCCTCTGGGACAAACCCGATCAGTTCCATCGCATGGACAACTTCTTCAACGACGCCGCAGGTCCAGAAGACAAATTTCCGCAGTACGTTTTCATTGAGCCTTCCTACGGGGGGACTGACGAGAATGACCAGCATCCACCGACCGATATGCGTAAGGGCGAGTATCTGATCGCCCAGGTCTATAACGCCTTACGACGGAACGAGGCGCTGTGGAATTCCACGCTATTTGTGCTTCTCTATGACGAGCATGGCGGATTTTACGACCACGTCGTTCCACCGAAGGCTACTCCGCCGGATCACGACACATCGGAGTTTGCATTCAACCAGTATGGCGTCAGGGTTCCTGCGATTTTGATTTCACCCTGGGTGGCGAAAGGCTTCAACTCGAGCGTTTACGATCACACCTCGTTGCTGAAATACCTGATCGCCAAATGGAATCTACGCGCGGACGCGCTCGGCGAACGCGTTAAGGGCGCAAACACTTTCGCCTCAGAACTCGGGAAGCTAACTGTCCCTCGGCCCGATACACTGCCCCCATTCGACACTGAGGTTTTTACAACCCTTGAGCACGTAGTGCCCAAGGCCACCAACGAACATCAAAATGCGCTGATGACCTTTGCCCACTTTCTGGAGCAAAGAATGTCCCATGTGGAGGAGCTCGCCGCGGTTGGCTATCGTTCGCTGAAAAGCCTAGGTAGCCCCCTCGACCAACTGACGGTGGCAAAGGATCGTTTCCTACTCTTCCTACATCATGGACAGGCCGGGCGGCTCGATTGAACCAACAGGAGACCTCGGTAATCGAAGGCGAAGGCAAGCGTCGATAGCGGCCACCAGAAGAGCTTCAACTACTTACACACCTTCTCCCGCTCCGCCAATTGCCGGAAAGCGCTTTCTGCCTTTCTGCTTCCACTTCACTCCTATGCTTTCTCTCTGCGCACTCTTTCTTTACTATCGCCAGAATCCGCTGAATGGCACGGCGGCACAGCACTCTTGTTGGCCTTAAGCGGCCACGATTCTCGAACTTCCACCTCAACAGACTCAACAGATCAACAGAATCGATGCTTGACAACAGCCCGAACAGCGCTAGAATCACGCCAAAAACACGGCGAGAAACGTTCTCCCGCGAAGCGGTGATGCTCGCCATGCGTACGCAGGAGTAAGATCATGAGTGATTATCGATATCAAAACGCATTCGGGCCATTCCTTTTGAAGCCAGCGGAACACGAACTCCTTCGTAATGGTCAATCGGTTCCTCTCTTCCCAAAGACATTTGAAATCCTAGTGGTACTTGTATGCGCGCTCGAAGTTTTTAGGTATTTTTAAAGACTTTCTAAAGGACTTGCCGAGTTTCTCTAATATGTGGGCTGGCGGGAGAGTTCTCGACCTCACACTCTTGAACGTACGGAGCACTGTAGCCTTGGCAACCAGACACGGCAGCAGCGCCCCCAGAATCTCAAGGATGGTCAGGACTAGTCCAAGAAGGGAGAATGAGATGAGAATGCACCGAAAAGATTTTCGCGGAAGTTGCCTGTGCAGGCCGCTCACTTGGGTGTTCTTCCTCTTCGTTGGCTGTTTGGTTCCCGCACGGGCGCAGGTGGGCGCGAACGTCGGCGGGGTTGTGGGCGATTCGGGCGGGGGGACGATCGCCGGCGCCACCGTGACGATCACCAACACGAGCAACGGGGTGTCGCAGGCGCTGACGACCGGCCCGGGCGGCAATTACCGCGCTGTGAACTTGCAACCGGCGCCGTATGTGATTACCGTGGCAACTCCACCATTCTGGACGGCGCGTCAATTGACGATCCGATCTGGGGCTCGCCAGTCATCAACATGAGCCAAGATGCGATCCAGGAATTCAAGGTATATCGCGACCAGTTTGACGCGCAATACGGGTACGCCATGAACGCGGTGGTAACCGTGGCGACGAAGGCGGGAGGGGACCAGTTCCACGGCACGGGGTACTATTTCGGGCGGGACGCGGCACTGGACGCCACAAATGCACTAGCGACGTCGAAGCCGCCGTACTCGCTGTGGCGCGCCGGGGGAACGTTTGGCGGCAAGGTAGTTTCGAACAAGACGCATTTTTTCGTGGGATACGAACGCCTGAATATCAACACGGCGGCGGTCGAAGCGCTGCCGCCGAGCAATCCCTTCGCTTCCCAGGAGAACGGGAACTATCCGTTTACTGAGACGGAAACGCTATTTGATGCAAGGGTAGACCGCCGCTTCAGTAAGAGTGACACGATGTTTGTGCGGTACGCATACGATGACCATGTTACTCCCGCCGGCGGCCCGCCGAACTATGCGAACAATCAGAATAATTTCAGCAAATCGCACAGTTTGGTGGCGGAAAACGACTGGTTGATCTCGCCGACAAAGGTAAATACGTTGGGCTTCATCTACATGTACCAGAATCTGTACTCCCTCCAGACCGATCCCGGGGCGGTAGCCATCCTAAGGCCATCGTTTTACTTTGGCGGCAACGTCGATGATCCGCAGTACTTCCCACGCCACGACTATACCGTGTATGACACGTTTTTCATCACCCTGCCTCGGCACAGCTTGAAATTTGGCGGCGGGATAAAGCGCGAGAACAACTCCTATGGCGCTCATTTCTTCCAGTATGGGCAGTGGACTTTTACGACGGATGCACCTTTCAACAAGGCCGACCAATCGACCTGGCCGGTGACATTACAATTGGAGACACCCGGCAACTTCAGCTATGTGTCGAACGTGCCCTGGTTTTTCTTTCAGGACGACATCACGGTAGGCAAGCGCTTGCACTTCAACGTGGGCGTGCGCTACGACTTCGATTCCAATTTTCGGGATAATGCATTCTATAACCGCCTGCTGACTAACCCAGAGTTCACCGGCATCAACAATTTTGTCAGCAACAACCGCGGCAACGAATATCACAACATCCAGCCGCGGCTGGGTGTTGCGTATGACATCTTCGGCAATGGGAAAGGCTTGCTCCGGGCTGGTTTCGGCAAGTACGTGACGCGGAATCGCCCGTGGTTGCAAGAAGAATCCGAGCAATCGACGATCGGGGCGGCGGTCTTTATCACCAACCCCACCCAGTTGAGCAATTATCCGGATATCACCGCGGCCCTGGGCGGCCTCACCCTCCAACAGTATGTGGCTGCGGGCGGGCCGCGCTCGATCGGCATAATCGACAATAAATTTAAGGTGCCTTACTCCAACAATTTCACCGGCGGCTTCTCCTGGCAGATCAACAGCAACACCTTGCTGGATGTGGACGCAGTCTTTGATAAATCCTATGACGAATGGGCCGGAAAGGACCTCAACTTGCCGAAAGGAGTGCTGAGCGCAACCAACCCGCGCCCGGTTCCGCAGTTCACCCAGGTGACGGACCTAGTGAACTTTGGCTGGGCCTCGTTCCATGCCTTGGAAGTCCAGTTGAGGACCAGGACCAAAGGCTTTGACAACATCTATGTCTCATACACCTATTCGCAAAGCCTAATCGACGCGGCAACATTTTTTGGCACCTACCTGTACGCCAACAACTATGCCTATAACCCGACCAACACTCCGCAGAGACTGAGCGTGAGCTTCACGATCGGACTGCTGCCGAAACCGAGAATCCGGTTGAGTGGGATTTATTCCTTCGTGAGCGGTCCTCCGTACCCGGTGAACGCGGGGATCTCGCTCGACGGCCACCAGAACCCGGCGAGCCAGTTGCCTGCGGGATTGGAGCAGACCGTGGGAGATGGCGACACAGCGGCGCAGTTACAGACTATCAATGCATTCCGTGCCAATCCTTGTTCGTTCCCCGTTCCCGGCGCACCGTGCACGTCGACACCGGTGCCTCCCATCTCTGCGAGCCAGCTGAAGCTACACCCGATTAACAACCTGAACCTTCGCCTGATGAAAGACATTTCATTGCGCGAGCGCGCTCACGTTCAGCTCTTTATGGAAGGCTACAACGTCTTCAACCATGTGACCAAGTATCTCGGCGGGGGCGGATTTGGTGGTGAAAGCACGATGGTCTCGCCGTCATTCCTGGTTCTGGACCAGGCACTCGATCCGCGCCTGCTCCAGTGGGGGGTCAGGTTCACATTCTAAGTCCTTAACAGGGACCGAAGGATTCTCTTCATCGCAAAACAGGGGAATTCCTCTGTATCTTGCGTTGGGCCACGTTCTGCCCTTTGGTCAGTAAGACTCCGGGGATTACGGAAATAA
>QHZC01000056.1:9140-28122 GCA_003224515.1 Acidobacteriota bacterium | reverse complement strand
AGCACCGCCGTCATCACCGCCAATGCTGGAAACATGACCATGTGTGGCGCGTCAAAGAGGTGGCCGCGCGCATCGTTGAGCATTGCACCCCAGCTCGGAACGGGCGCCAGCACGCCGAGCCCCAGAAAACTCAACGTGGATTCGGCGAGGATGGCCCCCGCCATTCCAATCGTGGCCTGAATTAACACTGGTTGAAGAATGTTGGGAAGCAGGTGTCTCCTCATGAGGCGCATGTGGGAGGCGCCCAGTGACCGCGCTGCCAGAATGAATTCTAATTCTTTCACTTTGAGCACTTGCGCGCGCGCCAGGCGCGCATACCCCGCCCATCCAGTGACTATCAGCGCCAGTATCACTTTCCCGATGCCAGGACCGAGAAATGCCGCAAACGCAATCGCAAGCAGGATTCCTGGAAAAGATAAAAAAGCGTTGATCAACAGAAGATTCACAAACCGATCGAACCAACCACCGGCGTAGCCCGCGATCATCCCCATCGTCAAGCCGATAAACCCACAACCGCAAACCACGCAGACGGAAACGAGCAGAGAGATTCGCGCGCCGTACAAGGTACGTGACAAAATGTCCCGGCCGAGTTCGTCCGTTCCCATCCAATGAGCGCGAGATGGAGATGCGAGCCTCCCTGGCAGGTTCTGTGCTGCGGGATCGGCAGGAGCAATCCAGGGCGCAAACAGCGCTGCCAGTAACAGAATTATGGCTGCCGCAAATCCAACCCGCGCCAGAACGCTGTGGCCGAGAAATTCCCGGACCGCCCGCGACCAGGTCATGACAACCTCACACGGGGATCGATCACCGCATAGAGAAAGTCCGTCAGCAGATTAACGGCGACATAAGAGACCGCAATGACGAGGAGGCCACGAGAAGATGGTCTCAGTCACGATCGTGCCGGCCAGCAGCGTTCCGAACTGCAGCCCCAGGATGGTGATGATCGGAATCAGCGCGTTGCGAAACGTATGCCGCAGCAGAACAATGCGCGTGGAGAGCCCCTTGGCTCTGGCGGTGCGCACGTAATCGCTCGAAAGCTCTTCAAGCATGGAGCCGCGAACCATGCGAGTCAAAATCGCAGCGAGTGCCGCTCCGAGCGTCGCAGCAGGCAGCACGTAATAGAGCAGACCACCGCGCCCGGAAACCGGCAAGAGTCCAAGTTCAATGGAAAAAAAAAGGATCAACACGGGTCCCAGAGCAAAATTCGGGAAGGCCAGTCCAAAGAGCGTGAAGACACCTACTGCTCGGTCCATCGTCTGTCCGCGGCGGTATGCGGCAAGTATCCCTGCGGGAATGGCGATCGCGGCGCACACAACCAGCGCGACAAAAGCAAGTTGCAGTGTCGCGGGGTAGCGCTCCAAGATAATCTGGCGCACAGGCGCCTGAAACTTGAAGGATTGCCCAAGATCGCCGCGCCCGAGCTGTCGCAGGTAATGTCCATACTGGATATGGAGCGGCAAATCCAACCCAAGTACATGACGCAGTTGAGTCAGTTGTCCAGGTGCCGCACCTTCACCCAGCATCTGCTCGACGGGATCGCCCGGCACGATGTGAATCATGAGAAAGACCAGCGTGAGAACGAGCCAGAGCGCCGGCAGCGTGAGGAGAAATCGTTTGACGAAGTAGCGCACCATTTGCGGTGAATAACCTAGGAGTTCTCCCCTGAGGCTTTCGAACCTCTGGACGGTTGGAGCACTGCCTCCGGAATCCCCTGCGTCCTGCTCTCATTTTCTGTCCGACGAATGCGCTGAATCTTCACCCGTGCAACGCGCTTTCCGTCCATTTCCACGACCGAGAAACGAAAATTGCCATACTCAAAGCTTTCTCCGCCCTTTGGAATGAAACCCAATTGGTCGAGGACGAAACCACCCACGGTGGCGTAAGCCGGGTCATCCGGCAACGTGATGTTGTATTGCGTATCGAGGTCCCGCACATTGAGGGCGGCGTCAAAAATAAGCGCTCCATCTGCCAGCGTAAGGGGCCGCTCGACAACGTCAAATTCGTCGTGAATCTCTCCCACCATTTGCTCGAGGATGTCTTCCATAGTTACCAACCCGAGGATGCTTCCAAATTCGTCTACCACCAGGGCCATACCGACGTGACGAGTGCGCAATTCGAGAAGCAGTTCACTGGCGGGTTTGGTCTCAGGCACGATGAGCACTTCACGCAAAACGCGCCGCAAATCGAAAGGCGGCGGCGATAGGTTTTCTTCGAGGCGACGTTCACGATCGAGAAGGATCCATAGCATGTCCTTGATGTGTACAAAGCCGAGGATATGGTCCGCGGTGCCGCGATAAACAGGGATCCGCGAACGCTGGGTGGTTGCGAAAACCCGCATCACGTCGTCCAATTTGGATTCCACGGGAAGCGTGTGTATATCGGGTCGGGGTACCATAATCTCCCGTACCTGGATTTGAGCGAGCTCCATCGCGCTGAGAATGAACTTTTCTTCACACGGTGCTATCAGTCCGCGTTCGCGCGCCTGTTGAATTTGGATCTGGAGCTCTTCGGTCGAATGCGCAACCCCATGAACTTGCGCTGAGGTAACTCCCAAACCTTTCACAATTGCGCCCGATATGCGGTCGAGCAGATGGATTGCCCAATGAAAAGTGTTCAGGAACCAATGGAACGGCACGGCAACCAACAATGCCACGCGTTCGGCGCGGGCCAGACTGAGCGTCTTGGGGACCAATTCCCCGATTACCACGTGCAACGCGCTCAAGAGGACAAATGCGCTGGCCAGCGCGATGGCATGGGTGAAGAGCGCGGTGTGCGCTCCCAAACTGCGGGGCCATATCACCTGAAACATCTTCGCAAATGTGGCTTCGCCAAGCGCGCCGATCGCCAGGCTTGTGAGTGTGATGCCAAGCTGTACTCCCGAAACGACGCGGTGCAAATCGCCCAGCAGTGCCTCCACCACTCGCGCCCGCGCACTCCCCTTCGCGACCAACTGCCGGACCCGTGACAACCGCACGGCAACCAGGGAAAACTCCGTCGCTGCAAAGAAGCCATTCAGCAGGACCAAAGCCAGGACGCCAATCAGGCGCACTGCTAACATAGGCGGATTCTTTCCTCCAGTCGCATTGTAGCAGTACTATCGGGTGGTGCAGGCAACCGTTCCGTGCCCCGTGCGTCTTACTCCTTTGGATTTATGAATGCTGAACTTCGGTTTTCGGTGACCAGGACAAAATGAAAGATTCAAGTGAGATATTGACATGACGCTTTGGACGTTTTTAGGATATTGTTTGCAGTCGGACGGTTCGAAGAAATTTTCAGCTAACTGGGGCGGCGACAAGACAGGACAACTTACTTTCAAAACGAAAAATCTATGATTAATGTGAAGGATCTTTCCAAGAGGTACGCCCGCAACACCGCTGTGGATCACATCTCGTTCGAGGTCGAGAGAGGCCAAATCGTCGGCTTTCTGGGACCGAATGGCGCCGGCAAGACCACCACGATGAGGATACTGACGTGCTTCCTGCCGCCCAGTTCGGGCACTGCAACCGTTGCCGGTTTTGATGTCATCGAAGCGCCGCTCGAAGTCAAGAGACGGATTGGCTATCTCCCCGAAGCCCCGCCGCTCTATCTCGAGATGCGTACTGCAGAATACCTGACGTTCGTTGGAAGGCTGAAAGGCCTTTCCGGCACTGAGCTCCGGCAGCGCGTCGATATCGTTTGCGATCGCTGCGCAGTCGGGGACGTAAAGAACAAGCTTCTCGGCAAACTGTCCAAAGGCTACCGTCAGCGGGTTGGCCTGGCCCAGGCCATCATTCACAATCCGAATGTACTCATTTTGGACGAACCGACTGCCGGACTGGATCCCAAGCAAATCAATGAGACGCGCGACCTGATCAAGAGCCTCGCCGGCGACCACACGATTATTCTGTGCACGCACATCTTGCCGGAAGTCGAGCAGACTTGCGAGAGGGTCATTATCATCAACAAAGGCAAGCTCGTCGCCACGGATTCAGTGAACAATTTGCAGAGCCGGGGACGCGGAGTGGAATTGGTCTTAGTCCAGGTGACCGGACGAAACGGCGCGCTGGATTCCGCCCTAGTTCGAGAACGGCTCGAAAAGGTTGCAGGCGTCGGCCGAGTGGCATTCAAGGAAAAGAAACAGGGCGGCGCGACCTTCGAGGTGGAGAGCCTGAAGGACAAGTTCGTTCGCGGAGATCTGGCTCGCGCCGTCGTTGAAGCGGGCTGGGACCTCAATGAATTGCGAACCACGGCAGTGAGCCTGGAAGAAATCTTTCTGCAACTCACGGGCGATCCGGCTCCGCCACTAGGAGATGCCTCGCCACCAGAGAGAACCTCGCCATGAAAAATGTTTGGGTAATTTGCCGCAAAGAACTGCGCAGTTATTTCGCTTCGCCCATCGCCTATGCGGTGATGGCTCTGTTCGCGCTCATCTTCGGTTTAGTCTTTTTTTCAGCCACGCGAGAATTCGTTAATTTCACCTTTCGCTCGCAGATGAATGGTGGTGGGCCGCCCATCAGCGTCAACGAATTCATTATCCGCCCGATGCTCGGATTCGCCGGAACCGTTTCACTCTTTCTTATTCCCTTGATCAGCATGCGGCTCATCGCTGAAGAGAAGCGCAACGGCACGATCGAGATGCTTCTGACGTCCCCGGTTCAGGATCTCAGCATCATCCTGGGTAAGTGGCTTGGAGCAATGCTCCTCTATCTCTTCGTCCTGGGGATGTCTCTGCTCAACATCGCCTTCCTCTTCGCCTGGGGGAAGCCAGATTGGAAGCCGGTCCTGGTGGCGTATCTTGGCCTGCTATTGCAGGGCGGTTGCCTGCTGGCCGTCGGCACGGTGATTTCGGCGATGACCAGCAATCAGATCGTGGCCGGGGGCGCGGCTTTTTTTGTCAGTCTCGTACTGTATATGCTGAGCTGGTTCACCGAGTATGACAGTACCACCGCCTCGAGAGTGCTGAATTACGTCTCCATCGTCCCGCATATGGAAAACTTCAGCAAAGGCGTCCTCGATTTGAAAGACGCTGTCTTCTACGTAACCTTCATTTTTCTTGCCTTGTTCCTGACCGTGCGTCAGATGGAATCCCTGCGGTGGAGGTCCTAGCATGGCCCCCGCCTGGCTCAAGGCAAGACAGACTCAATACACTGCTTACGCGAGCGTTTATATCCTCGTCGTGCTCGCGGTTCTTGTGGCCGTGAATTTTCTGGCCAATCGGTACGACAAGTCCTACGACTCTACTTCCAATAAGCAGTTCAGCCTCTCCGACCAAACCGTCAAAGTGGTCAAGGGCCTGAAGAGCGACGTCCAACTCACATACTTTGGCGGGCAGAACGAATTCCGCACCGCTCGGGACACACTGGACCGTTATTCCAGCCTATCCCCCAAATTGCACGTCACCTACATCGATCCAGAGCGAAAGCCTCAAATAGCAAAGGCAGCCGGGTATCGATCGGATTCCGCGGTCATGATCGAGAGCGGTACGCGGCGCGAAAGCGCTAAGAGCCTCAGCGAAGAAGAAGTCACCGGTGCCTTGATCCGCTCACTCAAATCCGACGAACGCACAGTCTGCGCGCTCTCGGCGGCCGGAGAGCGTTCCATCGACGACACGGACACTGCCGGCTATTCCTTGTTTAAACAGCTCCTCGAACGCGACAATTACAAGGTTCGCACGGAAACGCTTCGACCGGCGGCGGCAAGCGCTAACAAACCCATTGCTATCGGCCAGGCCCCCGCGGCTTCTTCTCTTGAAATTCCCAAGGCTTGCACAGTACTGGTGATCGCTGGTCCGAAAAATGACTACCCTGTTCCGGTGATCAACGCTCTAAAAACGTTTGTGGAAGCCGGGGGCCGGGCCCTGTTCCTCCTCGATACTCCGCTCCGCCTCGGCGACTCCGAGCCTCCCACTGAAAACGAGGAGTTGCTCAAACTCCTCGCCGATTGGGGCGTCACTGCAAACAAAGACCTGGTTCTCGATCTCAGCGGCGTTGGCCAAATTTTCCGGCTCGGTCCTGAAGTTCCTTTCATACTGGGCTACGAATCGCACGCCATCACGCAGCCACTCGCGCGTGTGCCGACTGCCTTTCCGCTGTCCCGCTCGCTGGAAACGCAGTCCGTCAGCAAGACCGCGATCTCTAAGTTGGTTGCCACGACCGAAGCCAGCGTCGCCACCAGCTCCGTCAGTGCGCGCGGCGCCGTCGATACAACAAAAGGAAAGAAAGGACCGCTCACTCTGGCAGTTGCGGGCACGTTCAGCAGTTCACCCCAGGGCCGCTTTGTGGTCGTTGGCACTTCGCGCGCCGCGCAAAACAGCATTGCGGGCTCGCGTTCGCTCGGCAACCGTGACCTGATGGTCAACATTGTCAACTGGCTCTCGTCGGACGAGGATCTAATCTCTATTCGGCCGAAGACTCCCGAAGATCGGCCCCTGAACATGACCAGTCGCAGACTGAATTCCACGTTCTGGCTCAGTATCGTCGTATTTCCACTCGCCGTTGTCGGATTTGGCCTGATTACCTGGTGGAGGCGGAGATAGCGTATGAAATCCAAAGGTCTCCTGACCGCCAGCTTTCTTCTGATCGTGCTGAGCGGAGTCATGTGGTGGTCCAACAAAAAAACAGCCACGGCAGACAAGGCGCCGACCGAGAGCGTCACGACTAAGCTTCTAAGCATTACGGAAGACCAAATCCAAAATATTGAAATCAAGAAGCGCAGCGGCGAAATCATCCATTTGCAGCGTAGCGATTCCAGATGGCAGATCGCCGCGCCCGAAGCTCTTAGCGCCGATCCGGATGCCGTCTCCAGCATGCTCTCGACTCTTTCCTCGCTCAGATCCGATCGCACCGTGGAAGAAAAAACCACCAGTCCGGACCAGTAATCGAGTTGAACGTCACCGATAAGAGCAAGAAAACCACGAAGCTCTTGATCGGCGACGAAACGCCGGCAGGCACCGCGGTGTATGCCGCGATCGCAGGCGACGCGCGCGTCTTCGCCCTTTCGAGCTACAAGAAAAACAGTCTCGATAAATCCCCAAACGATTTGCGGGACAAACGCCTGCTGACCTTTGATTCGGACAAAGTTTCTGGCATTGAATTGACGGCCAAGAAACAAACCATTGCGTTTGGCCGCAGTAAAGACGAGTGGCAAATCGTAAAGCCGAAACCGTTCCGCGCCGACCGCCCTGCCGTGGAAGAGCTGCTGCGAACCTTGCGCGAAGCAAGAATGGAACTGACTGCAAATGAAGATGAAAAGAAAGCGCCTGCCGCGTTCGGCTCAGGCACTCCTTTTGCAACTGTAAGAATAACGGACACCTCCGGTACACAGGAACTGCAGGTTCGGAAAAACAAAGACGCCTACTATGCAAAGTCCAACGCGGTCGCCGGCGTCTGTAAGATTTCCAGCGGGACCGGACCTGGGCTGGATAAGAGCCTCGACGATTTCCGAAACAAAAAGCTCTTCGATTTCGGCTTCGCTGAACCCGACAAAAGCGAGCTTCGCGACGGCTCCAAGGGCTATTTCCTCACACACAGCGGCGGCGATTGGTGGTCCAATGGCGCAAAAATGGACCCGTCCACGGTGTCAGCGCTCGTTGACAAAATCCGCGATCTGTCTGCAAGCAAGTTCGCCGAGTCTGGATTTGCCGCGCCCGTGATGGAGCTGACCATAACTTCCGACGGCAGCAAGCGTTTGGAAAAAGTGATACTTTCGAAGAATGGCGACAAGTACCTGGCGAAAAGAGAAAACGAACCCGCTCTTTATGAGCTGAACGCTTCGACCATCACCGAATTGCAGAAGTCGGCCGCTGATCTGAAGTCTGCTCCTCCGCCCAGTAAGAAGTAGCGCTGAAATCTATCGAGACGGCATTCGTCCACAGTTGGTGAATCTCCCAAACGCGGCTCCCTGTCTCGCACCCGTGCGCGACTTGGTTGCGCGCACGAAGCACCTCCTCTACACTCAATTTTTGCCTAAATCGCGTGGGAATGAGCTTGCAAACCATTCTTCGGATCTTCTCCTGGATCTGCGCCATTCTGGTGATTGCGGCCGCTGCCTTCGCGTGGTGGTTTGTCTACCGCCCGCTGCCGCAACTCGACGGGAGCGTCTCCCTTCCCGGTCTCCAGCGAGAGGTCACTGTCGAACGTGATCGCTGGGGCGTCCCACACATCCGTGCCGCGTCGGTGGAAGATCTCGCAGAGGCCCAGGGCTACGTCATGGCGCAGGACCGTCTCTGGCAGATGGATCTGCTGCGCCGCGTCGCTCGCGGGCAGCTTTCTGAAATCCTGGGCCCCAAGACCCTTCTCATCGACAGAGAGTTTCGAACGAACGGCTTCGCCCGCGCCGCAGAGCGTGACGCCACACTTCTCGACCCCGAGTCTCGAAAGATGATGGAAGCGTATGCGCGCGGCGTGAACCAATTTATCGAGCAGCACAAAAAGAATCTCCCTCTGGAATTTTCGCTCCTTGGTTACCAGCCCAGGCCTTGGCAGCCGTCCGATACTGTGGCTATTTCAGGCTACATGTATCGAACGCTGACAGACACTTGGGAAAGAGAATTGAATCGCGCTAAAGTCATGGAACGCGCCGGGGCAGACCGTGCAAAGGATCTCTTCTCGGACCAGGCTCCGATGGATCATTTCGTCGTCGGCGATCCCAAGGTTATCGATGATGGCTCGCAACGTTCCGCAGCAGACCCGGACGATGAAGATGATAACGACGACATGCAACCGGATACCGTGCTGAAAGCTGACCGTAGAGCTTTGACCGGCGTCCTGACATCGGAAAGTGAGCCAGACTTGACTGCGGCTCTGACGCAGTCCGTCCAAGAGTTTCTCCAGGAATCAAAGAGCGAGATTCGCCGAAGTCTTGGCAGCAACAACTGGGTCGTGAGTGGCGCCCATACCGCCACCGGGAAGCCCTTGCTGGCGAATGACACCCATCTCGAGCTCTCCATTCCATCCATCTGGTATGAGATTCACGTCACTGCGCCCGGCTGGAACGCCAAAGGCTTCACCCTGCCCGGTGCACCAATGATCGTCATCGGCCACAACGACCGCATCGCTTGGGGCTTTACCAATAACGGCGCCGACGTTCAGGATCTTTACGTCGAGACATTCAATCCGGCCTCCGCGGATGAATATCGGCTGAAGGGTGCTTGGACGAAGGCGCAAGTCATCGACGAGACCATCCGCATCAAAGGCCAGTCAGACGATCACTTGAAGGTCGTCGTAACTCGCCACGGCCCGATCGTCCATCGCGAGGGAGTCAAAGCCTACGCATTGTGTTGGACCGCCACGGAACCAGGTGGGCTCGCTAATAGCTACTATTTGCTGGGCAAGGCGCGCAATTGGAAAGAATTCCGTGAGGGTATGAAGCGTGTGTGGGGCCCGGCGCAGAACGCGGTCTACGCCGATGTGGAAGGCAATATCGGATACGTGATGGCCGCTCGAGTTCCGGTTCGAAAGAAGGGTCATGGCGAAGTACCCGTTCCCGGAGATACCGACGACTACGAGTGGACAGGTTACATCCCATTTGACAAGCTCCCGCAGGCGCTCAACCCGGAGAGCGGATTAATTGTCACTGCCAATGCGCGTGTGGTGGGACCGAATTACAAACCGTATCTCACGGATCGCTGGGAAGAGCCGTACCGCACCGCGCGTATCTACGATCTACTGCATGACCGTCACGATTTGCGCCCCGAGGACATGCTTAAAGTCCAGACCGACACGTACAGCTATCCCCATGTGTTCCTCGCGGATCAATTGTCGGTAGCAGCGAAAACGGTGAAACCCAAAGACCCACGCGCTAAAAAGCTTATCGAAGGCCTGAAGGATTGGAACGGAATCGCCGATGCCGGCTCCCCGGAAGTTTCTTTTGTCCACGCAGCGCGCCGAGCGGCCATCGACCTCATCCTCGAGCCGTTCCTTGGAAAAGACACGAATCTCTACCAGTGGCGGAGTACGACATTTCTGCAAAAAATCCTCACCGACCGGCCCGCGAAGTGGCTGCCCGCCGCCTATAAGAACTATGACGAATTGCTGGCCGCAGCCGCTGACCTTGCCGTAACCTATTTGGCCGAACAGACCAAGAGCGATCGCGTTGAAGATTGGGCGTGGAAGCGCTTCAACTCCCTGGACATGTTCCACCCCCTCGGACACGAGGGTCTGTTGAAGCGATTCCTCAGCATCACGGACAAGCCCCAATCGGGAACCGTTTACAGCGTGCGCGCGGCGACAAAGCGATGAATCCATTCTGGTCCTCCCCGCGGGACAATCCGGCCAGCTAGGTAGTAGCCATTACTCCGATCAATTTTCCTACTGGTACGAAGGCCAACCGGTTTTCGCGGCGTTCAGCGATGCGGGCGAGGCGAACGCGCGCAAGCACGCCCTCACTCTCAAGCCTGGTTCTTGATCCCGTACAGCGCTCATGCCCGAACTCCCGGAAGTGGAAGCTGTCGTTCGCACGCTACGTCCCCTTGTCCAGGGTCGCAAAATTCGTTGCGTTCACATCTTTCACCCGATCGCCACGAAGCCCCAAGCCCCTTCGCACGTCGCCCGCCAAGTCCAGGGCCGCCGCATTCGCTTCGTCGATCGCAAAGGCAAATATGTGCTTCTCGTTCTGGACCGCGGCCTGCTGACGATGCACTTTCGGCTCGATGGTCAACTCCTTTGGTTTTCGAATGGCAAAGAACTGCTGCAGCGTGCCAACCAGCGTGAAAACGGCGTGCACGTCGATGTTGCCCTGGAACTGGACAAAGGTGTCCTGGGCTTCGCCGATCGCCGCCACTTCGGCCGCATTCACATCTGGGAATCCGCTAATGATTGCCCTGACCTCAGCGGGTTGGGCATCGACGCCCTCTGGCGCGATTTCACCTCAAGCCGCTTCACCGAAACGCTCTTGGCGTCCAAGCGCCCATTGAAGAACTTCTTGCTGGATCAATCGCGCGTCGCTGGTATTGGTAACATCTACTCTTGCGAATCGTTGTGGTACGCTGGCCTCAATCCTCGCCGCCGCGCCAACACCTTGAAACCGCAGGAAGCGCGCCGCCTGCACAAAGCAATTGTGTCCGTTCTCGCGCGTGCCTTAGAATGCTGTCTGCATCCGGCGCCCGACTTTCGCGATCCGGAGTGGTGGTTCCAGGGGTTGGAAAATATTCTTCGCGCCTACGGCCGCGAGGGAAAGCCCTGCCGCCGCTGCGGAGAGCCGATCCGGCGCATCGCGCAGGGCGGCCGGTCAACTTACTGCTGCGGGCGCTGTCAGAAATAGGCGCCTCTGAAGGATACGGGCCGATCGCGTGAATTCACCTGCTCCCAAAAAACCTGAACCTCCCAAAAAGCCCGATTTTGAGCGCTCGCTTGCCCGCCTTGAGGAAGTCGTCCGCTGCCTGGAAAGCCCGCAGCTCTCGTTGGACGATGCGATGAAGCTGTTCGAGGAGGGCGTGGCGCTCTCGCGCGCGTGCCAGAAGCAACTGGAAGAGGCGGAGGGGCGAGTGGAAATCCTCCTGAAGAAGGGGCTGCGCGCCCATTCCCTGCCGAGATGAAACTTCCCGCATTCTTCGAAGAAGACCGCCTGACCGTGGATGCCGCTCTCGGACGTCTCCTCCCGGCCGAAACCGCGCCACCCTCTTCCATTCATACGGCGATGCGTTACAGCGTTTTCGCCGGTGGCAAGCGAATCCGCCCCATCCTCTGTCTTGAGACGGCTCGCATCTTCGCCGGCGATGTCACACCCGCGCTTCACCCCGCCTGCGCCATCGAATTCATCCACACTTACTCCTTGATTCACGATGATTTGCCGGCTCTGGACAACGATGACCTCCGCCGCGGCAAACCGACTTGCCACAAGAAGTTCGGCGAAGCCATCGCCATCCTCGCGGGCGACGCTCTCCTTACGCTGGCGTTCGAAACCATCGGTGCGACGACCGCTGCTGCCGAGCGCCGCGCCGCCATTCTCACCGAAGTTGCAGCCGCGGCTGGCACCATCAATGGTATGGTCGGTGGCCAGGTCGCTGACATCGAAGCCGAAGGCAAGCCCATCGATCCGAAAATGTTGGAGTATATTCACCGTTCGAAAACCGCCGCACTGATTCGTGCTTCCATTACTGCCGGTGCCCTATGCGCAGGAGCCAGCTCGGAAGATGTCGCGCGCCTGCGGCGATTCGGCGAGACTGTCGGTTGGGCTTTTCAGGTCACTGACGACATTCTTGACGTCGAGGAGTCCTCCGCCGCGCTTGGCAAGACCGCGGGAAAGGACATGGCGCAACAAAAAGCAACCTACCCGGCAGTTTACGGTCTGGAGCGATCTCACCAAATTGCCAATGATCTCGCGAGCAAAGCCATTGCTGAACTCGCGCCATACGCGGATCGTGCTGCGCGCATCCGCGAGATCGCAGAATTCCTCGTGCTTCGGCGCGCTTGATCGTTGGAACGCCTCATGAAACCAAAAGCCGGCCGCAAGCGACTCGATGTTCTTCTCCTCGAGCGAGGCTGCGCCGGATCTCCTCAGAAAGCCATGGCTATGATTCTCGCCGGTGAAGTTCAGGTGGAAGGCCAACGGGCGGAAAAGGCAGGCATGTCCGTCCCCGAAGATGCGCGCATCGAAATCATCAGCCGGCTGCAGAAGTTCGTCAGCCGCGGCGGAATGAAACTCCTAAGCGCGCTGGAAGACTTTGCGATTGAGCCGGCCGGGTGCGTCTGCCTGGATATCGGCGCTTCGAACGGCGGCTTTACGGATTACCTGCTCCAGCGCGGCGCTGTGCGCGTCTACGCCGTGGACGTGAACGTGGAACAGCTTGACTGGAAGCTGCGACAGAATCCTCTCGTTATTCCAATTGAGCGGAATGCGCGCGAATTGCGTGTTGCAGACCTCCCCGAAAGTGTCGACTTCGTGGTGATCGATGTTTCTTTCATTTCGGTCCGGAAGGTTATCGCGCCTGCAATAGCGGTGGCAAAGGCCCGCGCCAGCTTTCTCATCCTCATCAAACCGCAATTCGAATTGCGCCGCGAGGAGATTGGCCCCGGCGGAGTCGTGAAGGACAACAAATTGCACGATAAGGCGATCCTGACCGTTCGCGAATGCGTTGAATTCGGTGGCCTGGATTACCTCGGAATCCGCCCGAGTCGCCTCCTGGGGGCCGAAGGCAATCAGGAGTATTTTCTCTACGCACGCAAAAAGTCCCTGGAGTAGAATCGCAGACGGACATGCACCTCGGACAAACTTTTCAAACCATTGGCATCATTTCTCGCCCTCGCCGCTCGAATCTTGCCGTCGTTGTCCCGCCCCTGCTGAAATGGCTCGAAGCGCACGGCGTACAAGCCCTCATCGACGAAGAAACGGGCGTGGCAGACGCGTCGCAACTTCTGCTTGTGCTTGGGGGTGACGGCACCATGCTTGCCGCCGCCCGTCTGGCGGCCCCGCGAGGAATTCCGATCTTGCCCATCAATATGGGCAGCCTGGGCTTCCTAACCAGCTTCACTCTGGATGAGCTCC
The DNA here is from genome assembly GCA_003224515.1 of Acidobacteriota bacterium. Classification (GTDB taxonomy): domain Bacteria; phylum Acidobacteriota; class Terriglobia; order Acidiferrales; family UBA7541; genus Acidiferrum. The sequence continues at coordinate 14,661 of QHZC01000056.1, read as the reverse complement.
ACCCGGCTCTTGGTGATACCTTGGAGGGCCGTTTTTCGCTCAGCGAACGCGTCATGATCAGCGTCGAGCTCGAGCGCTCGGGCAAAGTGATCGATAGTCAACGCGTGTTGAACGAAGTGGTGATCAATAAAGGCGCGCTCGCCCGCATGATCCAGCTTGAGCTCACCATTGAGCGCGATTTTGTCTGTCGTTACCGGGCCGACGGCCTAATCGTAGCCAGCCCTACCGGCTCTACGGCCTATTCCCTTTCCGCCGGCGGACCCATCGTGCATCCTGCAGTGGAATCCTTCGTAATCACTCCCATCTGTCCGCACACGCTGAGTGACCGCCCACTTGTAATCCGTGACTCGTCTTTCATCGAGTTGAAACTTTCAGGGAACACCGAGTCCGTTTTTCTCACACTTGACGGACAGCGCGGTATTCCATTGCAGCCTACGGATGTTATCCGCATCTCCCGTGCGAAAGAGCTGCTCAAGCTCATCCAGCCGCCAAAGAAATCGTATTTCGAGATTTTGCGCAGCAAGCTGAAATGGGGCGAAGCGTAGCCGCGAAGCCGGAAAAAACTAGCCGAGAACGTCGGTGCGCAGCAAATCGCTGTGAGTCTCGCGCCGGCGAATCAGCCGAAAATGGTTCCTTTCCACCAAGACTTCAGCGGGACGGCATCGCGCATTATAGTTTGATGCCTGCGACATTCCATACGCTCCGGCAACCCAAATCGCGAGCAGATCACCCGCCTGCACTTCTCCTAGCGGCCAATCCCGCAAAAAGCAATCGCCCGTTTCGCAAACCGGCCCAACGATGTCCACTCGTTTGCGGTCCGCGTCATTTTGCTTCCCTTCGCGCACAATTTTCGTAATTGGGTGGACCGCTCGGTAGAGTGCCGGCCGCATCAAGTCGTTCATCGCTGAGTCCACGACCACAAACGTCTTGCCCCGATTTGTTTTCGTATAGATGACACGCGTCAAGAGAACGCTGGCCGGAGCGATGATCGAGCGCCCAGGCTCCAGTAAGAGGTGCACGCTGAGTGTTCGCACCATTTGTGAAACCAGCCGCGCGTACTCCGTTCGTGTCGGCGGCTTCTGATCCAAATATCGCACCCCCAGGCCGCCCCCAACATCCAGGTAGCGCGGATCGATTTGCGCGCGCCGCAACTCTCCGATATATCCAGCCAGCCGCTGCAGTGCGCGGCGAAATGGAATCAGCGTCGTGATCTGCGAGCCGATATGCGCGCTGATTCCCTGGCAGCGGATCCATTTTGAATCACGGTGCGCGAGGTAAAGTCGTTTCGCCTCAGACCAGTCCAAGCCAAATTTGTGTTCGTGACGCCCGGTTGCAATGTGCGGGTGGCCGCCGGCTTGCACATCGGGATTCACTCGAATCGCCGCCGCAGGTGGCCTGCCTCCGCGGCCGGCCAGTCGCGCCGCCTCTTCCACCAATATATCGAGTTCCGCCCCGGATTCGACGTTGAAAAGCAGAATTCCCGCTCGTCCACCTGGCGTTCGATAGTTCAATGCTTCGCGAATTTCATGCCGGTCCTTCCCGACTCCAGAGAAAACGATGCGATCTCCGCGCACGCCGATGCGCTGCAAGTGGTGGAGTTCCCCGCCGGATACAATGTCAAACCCGCTTCCCATCTTGGCAAGATGATTCAGGATGGACAGATTTCCGTTGGACTTTACCGCAAAACACAAAGTGTGCGGCAGCGCGCCAAGCCCGCGGTGGAGTTCGGTATAGGCATCATCAATCGCAGCGCGGCTATACAGATAGGTCGGTGTGCCAAACTTCTCCGCGACAGAAGCCAGCGCCACTCTTTCGCACACCACTTCTTTGCCATTTCCTCTCCACGCCCCGCTCTTCTTCCACGTGAAGTGTGGCGTGAAAGAAGCTGGATCCACGTGTCTAAGCTTGCGTGAAGATGAGTCGATCGAATGGCTCATCGGACTTTTGCGACCACCAGGGTCCGGTCATCAGAAAGGGGAGCGCTCTGCGTGAACCAATCCACCTCGCGCAGAATCATGTCCGCAATCTCGGTCGCGGACGCTTCATGGTGCTGCTCGATCAGCTTCGTAAGCCGTGTGGTGCCGAAGAACTGACCTTCGCTGTTCATGGTCTCCGCGATTCCGTCCGAGTGAAACACAAGAATGTTTCCGGAGTCGAGCGTCACCGACCATTCGTCATAGGTCACTTCTTCAAAAATGCCCAGCGGAAAACCCGTCAACTCGATTTTCCCGCAGCGTCCATGCTTATACAGCAGCGGCTGCGATTGCCCCGCGTTCGACACTCGAAGCTTCTGCCGGCCTTTTTGCCAGGTAGCAAAGCACGCGGTCATGAATCGCCCCTCGATGCGCCGTTCGCCCACCAGTTGGTTCATTTGCTTCAGCATTTCCGCAGGTTGCAGTTTTTGCGGGGCCAGACTCCGCATAATTCCGATGGCCACCGCTCCGTAGAGCGCCGCGGCCGTTCCCTTCCCGCTCACGTCTCCCAGCGCAATTCCCAGTTGTTGCGGTCCGTAGCGCAGAAACTCGTAAAGGTCGCCGCACACCTCCCGCGCGGAAGGATACCGGGCGGCCATCTCCAAACCGTAATCCTCCGCCGGCACTGGCCGCAGGAGCGCGCCCTGAATTCTTTTCGCCGCCTGCAAATCTCGCTCCAGTCGCGCCTCGTCGCGCGCCAGTTGCTCGTAAAGGCGCGCATTTTCCAGCGAGACGGCGAGGTTCGCCGCCAGAATTGAAAGCGTCTGTACGTGATCCTCGGTGAAATAATTCGGTTGCGGGCTTTCCAGATCCAGCACGCCAATCACTTTTCCATCAGGTAGCGCGGATCCACGGTCACATCCGGAACGAGAACCGGCTCCTTCAAAGTAGCTGCCGCGCCAACGATGCCATCACCTGAGGTCGCTCGCAGTTTTCCCTGCACGCGATGGCCATGCTTTACGTCCACCCTGTGGCGAAAGATCTTTTGCTCTTCGTCATACAGCATGATGCTCAATATCTGGTAATCAATGACCCGCTTGGTCTGTTCTGCTGCGCGCCGCAGAAGTTCTTCGACCTCTAGGATCGCGCCCGTCTCGCGGCCGACTTCGATTAACAGCAGGAGCGTGTCTGCCTGCGTCCGTACCTTCTGAAACAGCCGCGCGTTTTCAATCGCGACTGCCAGCCTGCTGGCCAGCAGCGTCAAAATATTCTGTTGGTCGCGTGTAAAGTAATCGAGGCGCTGGCTCTGAATATCCAGCACGCCGACGCACTTTCCCCGAAGCATCAACGGCACGGCCAGTTCGGAGCGCACGCTGTCGATGGCATTGATGTACCGCGCGTCTTTGGAAGTGTCGCTGACTCGTACGGAGTGGCCCGTGGCCGCCGCAGTTCCGGTAATTCCCTGCCCCAGCGGAATCCGCAAATTGTCCGCCAACTCGCGGGGATAGCCGATGGAGAAACGGTGCCGGAGATAACTTCCATCCCCTTCGATCATCAGCACGCCAAAAATTTCATAGTCGATGTGCCGCTTGATCAAAGCCGCCGATCGGGCCAGCACCTCGTCCAGGTCCAGCGAGGCGTTCACTTCCTCGCCGATTTCCGCGAGCGTCGCCAGGACCTCGGCGGAAACTTCCGTTCCGCCGTTCAATGCCACTGTTGTCGTATGCTCATCCGTTGGATTCATGGACTCTGGCTAGTATAGCAGGCGGCGAAGCGTAAGCCCGGTGAGGCCGTGCATCGATGCGATTTCTGATTGTTTTTCTTATCCTGGGACCGATTCGGGCGTGCTACCAAATAGGGCGCCCCGCAGGGCCCGCTTTCCGAAGCGGCCCTCTTCTGGCGCTCGTGAGAAATCTGTCTACGATTCAGCGGCAGAAAAAGTAACAAGTGTCATTCTGAAGGCATCCCACAAAGAAGCCCGAAGAATCTCAGCTCATAATGTTTCAGCATCTGATGATGGGGGGGCTTTTCAGGAGCAACCGCAAATCATTCCGTCAATCTCTTTGATGGCCCTTTAGGAATGGTTTACTCAACGCGATTTTAATCTTCCGCTGGTTTTTTCTTCAAGCCCGGCCCAAGCAATAGGACCCCAACGTAGGGCAGGTTTCGATAACGCTCGGCGTAATCAAGCCCATAACCGACCACAAATTCGTTGGGAATTGAAAATCCAATGTAATCGGCGTGTACCGCGGCGATCCGTCGTTCTGGCTTGTCCAGCAGGACCGCCACGCGCAAATGCTTCGGCTTGCGCTGCTGAAACAAACGCAGCAAGTACTGCAAGGTCATTCCCGTATCCAGAATGTCCTCAACTACGATCACTGTCTTGCCTTCGATGCTGGAGTCCAGGTCTCGTGTCAACCGGACTTGGCCCGAAGAATGCGTTTTTTGCCCGTAGCTCGACACGGCGATGAAGTCAAAAGAAACTTCCCCGGGAATATTTCTTGCCAGGTCGGTCAGAAAAAAAACCCCGCCCTTCAAAACGCTGACCAGATGCAGTGGCTCGCCGGGAAAATCCTTCCGGATTTCTTGAGCCAGCGCCTGAATGCGCCTTTGAATGCGGGCTCCTGTAATTAGAACTCTGACCCGCTCCCGCGGGGTCCTGGTACTTTGCTGCCCGGCTTTTTTGCGCTGTGGCATCACATTCCTCAAACATGGCACCGAGACTCTAACGCACGCGCGGGCTGCGGAGCAAGACGCAGTTTTTACACGCCATTATGAGAACATTTATATTGCCTCCATCTGTGTTCCTTAAATCTCACGCCTCTGGCTGAGTTGGTCTTTGGATTCCGTTTTTTTGGTGGCACTCCATCCTTCCTCTGAAATCTCTCGCTGCATCCTCAGCAATCCTGTTCCCTCTTCCACTTCCGCCCCTCGCGGCCTGCCACCGCAAGAACCACCCCATTTGCCCGGAAAAACTGCACCTCCGCTATACTCTCCCCTCCGGAGGAATCCCTTGCTCGAAGTCGCTAAGAGTACCCTGCTGATCCTCAGCGCCCTGGTTCCCATCGTGAATCCCCTCGGCGGCAGCCCCGTCTTTCTCGCCTTGACGCGCGAATATCCTTGTCCAACGCGCCGCGCCCTGGCGCGTCAGGTCGCTCTGAACAGTTTTATCCTGTTGATTGCCTCGTTCCTCATCGGCACTCACATTCTGCATTTCTTTGGGATCTCCATTCCCGTTGTGCAGGTTGGCGGCGGCTTCATTGTCATTTCCAACGGTTGGGCCATGCTGAAGAGCAAAGAGGAGACGGACCGCGGCCGGGATGTTCAGAAGAAGGTGCACTTGGAGGACGTCTCTCGCAGCGCGTTTTATCCGCTGACCCTGCCGCTCACTGTCGGCCCCGGATCGATTTCCATGGCCATCACCCTCGGGGCGACCGAGCCTCACCCCCTTGGCCCGAACCTCCTCGCGATTCTCGCCGCGGTGATCGGTTCGGCGCTCATGGCGCTGAGCATCTATATTTGCTACGGCTTCGCCGATCGTCTCGCCGCGATCATCGGCGAAAGCGGCATGAGCATCATTCTGCGGCTCTCTTCCTTCCTCCTCGTCT
>QHZC01000056.1:1075-9064 GCA_003224515.1 Acidobacteriota bacterium | reverse complement strand
GATGAGATCCGAAGCCCTGAATTTCATCGTGTGCCCCAATTGCGCGGGCGAATTGTCTCTCAGTGGTGATGCGTCGCCCGCGGCAGAGGACGGTCATATCATGACCGGCGGCCTCGCGTGCCGCGGTTGCGCTTCACCTTTCGCGATTCGCAACGGCGTGCCGATTCTCCTCCCGGCAAACCTCGCCAGTATCAAACTCGAAACGGCGTCACGTTTCGCCGAGGAGTGGACGCGCTGGAGTGATCTTCGCGACTATTACGAGCAGGAATTCTTCGACTGGGTGGCCCCGCTGACTGCCGGGGATTTCGCCGACCGGGTTGTCTTCGAGGGCGGCTGTGGGAAGGGGCGCCATACCGCAATCGTAGCTTCGCATGGTGCAAAAGCCATTGTCTCCCTGGATTTAGGCGAGAGCGCATTCGTTGCTCTTGCGCATACTCGCCAATTCCAAAACGCCCACGTGGTGATCGGCGATTTGCTGAACCCGCCTGTCCGCGCGGTATTTGACTTGGCATTCTCCGTTGGCGTCTTACACCACTTACCGGATCCCGCGGCGGGTTTTGCGAGTCTGGCCTCGCGAGTGCGGGAAGGCGGACGCGTGGCCTTCTGGGTATACGGCCACGAAGGAAACGAATGGATCACGCGATACGTCGATCCCGTGCGAAAGGTGATTACTTCTCGGTTGCCAGCGGGATTTTTGCGAATTGTTTCCATTGCGCCTGCCGCCGCGCTTTGGGCGGTAATAAAACTTTTCTATCGCCCGGGAGCAAATGGAAAAGGTCCTGCGAAACTTCCTTACGGTGATTATTTTGCCGCGCTATATTACTATCCGTTCGACGAAATTCACGCCAACGTTTTCGATCAATTAGTGACGCCGGTGGCTTACTATTTGCGCGAAGACGAAGTCAGGCCCTGGCTGGCATCGGGCTTCCGGGATAGCGCGCTCCGCTCCCATCGCGGGTACAGTTGGACGGGACTTGCAACTGTCTGCCGAACCAAGGCTGCGGTTGCCGAATAGCATGCAGATTTTTGGATTCCTCAGCCATCAGCGTTGCGCCACCGCATGGGCTACAGCTACAATCGATGTGAGAAGTAATTGCATCCTTCCGTTTGTCTCGGCTGGATCACTGGCGATCCGGCCAGGTTTCGCCAGTTCGCGTGGCGCATCGCTTCGAACCGTGCATTGCTGGACGCGGCAATGAGCGGCAGTCTCCCGAAGTTCATTACGATGATACGAAGAGCGTCTCAACTTTCGAACGACGCTTCGCGAGGTACAAAGAGTTGTGTGGCATTGTAGGATACACGCATAAGAGCTGGACCCCTCCTCCGCGGCGAATTCAGGAGGCGACGGCAACGTTGATTCACCGGGGACCGGACCAGCAAGGCGTATTTCAATCAAGTTTATTTTCGATGGGTGCGGCGCGCCTGAAAATTGTCGATCTGGACGCCGGGAACCAGCCGATTCTGTCTGAAGATGGGGATTTCGGAATCGCCTTCAATGGCGAGATCTATAATTACGTCGAAATACGGACCGAATTGGAAAAACTCGGGCATCGATTCGAATCGCATTGCGATACGGAAACCGTTCTTCGCGCATTCATGCAATGGGATAAGGAATGCCTGGCGAAGTTGCGAGGAATGTTCGCAGTCGCATTGTGGAAGAAGTCGGCGAGACGCCTTGTTCTCGCACGCGACCGCATGGGAATCAAACCGCTTTACATCACACGTCAAGGTGAAGATCTTTTCTTTGGCTCTGAGCTGAAAGCCATTTTTGTCCATCCGGAAATCGACCGCCGACTGAGCCTTCAGGGACTCGATTGATATCTCTCGCTAAATTATGTGCCCTGTCCATGGACACTCGTGGAGGGAATCGAAAAACTTCCACCGGGCCACTGGCTGGAGTGGAGCGACGGAAAGATATCTTCGGATGCCTATTGGAAGTTGCCTTTCACCCAGGCGTCCAATTACACATTAGCGATAGCAAAAGAAGAACTCGACAGCCTGCTGCAGCAGTCAGTTCAAGAACACATGATTTCGGATGTTCCGCTGGGGATTTGGCTGAGCGGCGGAATGGATTCGACGACCATCCTGCACTACGCGTCAAGAGCAACCGCCTCGCAACTGAAAACATTTTCGATCCTATTTCGAGGACGAAGTTTTGATGAGACAAAATTCATTGACCGCGCCGTACAGCATTACGGAACGGACCACCAAGAGCTGGATTTAACGCCCGCGCAAGACCTGTGTGCAACTATCGAGGAGTTTGCCTACTATTCGGATGAACCAAGCGCAGATGCGGGTTCATTGCCTGTCTGGTTTCTCTCGAAATTGTGTAAATCCAAGACCACGGTGGCGTTGAGCGGAGAAGGCGCTGACGAATTATTCGGCGGATACATCACCTGCCGCGCAGATATGCTGGCCAAATGGGCCAGGCGGATGCCGCGCCCACTCCTGCAGACGGTGCTGGCCGGAGTCCGCTATTGGCCGGTTTCGGACGAGAAAATCAGCTTCGAATACAAAGTGAAGCGATTCCTGGAGGGCAGTCTGCTGCAGCCAGGTCACGCCCACGTCTACTGGAACGGGACTTTCTCGGACGGCGAAAAACAATCTCTGCTTCGACGGCCGCTACCCTCTGCTTTTCACAATCTCTTGGATGAAGTTGACGACCTGCCAAAGACCAGCGACGCTCTGGCGCACTTTCTGTGGTTCGATCAAAAATACTATCTGGCGGACGACATCCTGGTGAAAAGCGACCGCATGAGCATGGCTCATTCCGTCGAAGTGCGTCCGCCGTTCCTCGATCATCGCATCGTGGAGTTCGCCGCCAAGCTGCCCGCGCACCTGAAGATTCGTGGATCGCAACAGAAGCTGGTTTTGAGGGAAATGCGTAAAGACAAGCTGCCCTCCTCCATCCAGGCCGGCAAGAAGACGGGGTTTGACATTCCGGCTCATGAATGGCTCCGCGGTCCTCTGCGTTCGATGCTGGTGGACTCCTTGAGGGAGGGCACCGCGGAATACGGGCAACTCTTTCAAGGGGATGCCGTTGAAAGCTTTTTGACCCGGCATCTGGAAAGAAAAGCCAATGTCGGGTATCACCTCTGGGGCTTGATGATCCTTTTTCAATGGATGAAGCGATGGCGAATACAAGCGACGTCAAGCTCGACGACGCAAGCGTTCTTACAAGTAAAAGCTGGTTCATATACCTAATCGTTGCTCTGGTTGGCGGAGCGGTCTACCTGGGCTGTAGCGTGTCGCCGCCGTCGCTGATGGACGACGTCGATGCGGCCGTGGCACAAATCTCAAGAAACATGGTTACCTCCGGGGATTGGGTGACGCCGCGGGTTGATGGCATCGTCTTCCTCGAGAAACCGGCCATGTTTTACTGGCCGATGGCCGTCTCGTTCAAGATTTTTGGAGTTCACGACTGGGCCGCACGCATTCCTTTCGCACTTTCGGCAATCGGATTGGCCTGCCTGACGTGTGCCTTCGGGGGATGGGCGTTCGGGCGGAGAGCCGGACTGTGTGCGGGTTTGTGCATCGCCACATGCGTTGGCCTCTTCCTATTCACGCGCATCGTTATTCCCGATGTAACGCTGACGTTTACTATCGCTTTGGCGATGTGGGCATTTCTGCGTGCCCTCGACGAAGAGGAACCACATCCGCGGTTCTGGGCCTTCGTTCTCGCTGCTAGCCTGGGGGCGGGGGTTCTGCTAAAAAGCTTGATCGGCGTGGTTTTCCCAATCGCGACGGGGGTGCTCTATCTTTTCCTGACCAAGCAATTTTTTGTCGCTCGAACCTGGAAGCGGCTGCGCCCCATCAGCGGTTTTTTCATCGCACTCCTCGTTGCAGCGCCCTGGCACATTCTGGCCACGCTGCGAAATCCACCCTATTTTTCTCTCTCGCTTCATGGCGGTCCGGGCGAGTACCATGGTTTTCTCTGGTTCTATTTCATCAACGAGCAGGTCCTTCGCTTCCTCAACCTGCGGTATCCTCGCGATTACAACACCGTCCCTCGGCTCTGGTTCTGGCTCCTCCATTTTCTCTGGCTATTCCCGTGGAGCGTATACTTCCCCGCCCTCGCCGGGCTTTCCTTCAAACCCGCCGACCGCGCGGGCCGCGCACGTTTGCTGGCGATCTGCTGGATCGGATTTATCCTGGTGTTCTTCACGTTTTCCACGACGCAGGAATATTACTCGATGCCCTGCTATCCCGCGCTGGCCTTGCTGCTCGGCTCAGCTATGGCTGCGGGCGGCGATTGGATCCGCCGTGGAACTCGCGTTCTTTCCGTGATTGCCGGCTGCGCGGCACTCGCCTGTATCACTATTTTTTTTCTGGTGCGAAATCTTCCCGCCCCGGGCGACATCTCTTCCGCGCTCGGCCATCATCCCAGCGCCTATACTCTCTCTCTGGGCCACATGCTGGACCTTACTTTCGATTCCTTCGCCTACCTCCGCCTCCCCCTGGTGGTCGCAGCGCTCGCTTTGCTGGCAGGCGCCCTTGCAACCCTGCGATGGGTTGATTTGCGCTCTTTCCTGGCGGCCGCGCTGATGATGGTGCTGTTTTACCACGCCGCTCGCCTGGCCCTGGTGGTGTTCGATCCTTTTCTGTCGTCGCGGCCACTGGCGGAAGTGCTCCTCAAATCTCCTGATGGAAAGCTGATCGTGGACCATAATTACTGGGCGCTGTCTTCCATAACATTTTATGTAGAGCGCGACGTCTTGATTTTGAATGGGCGTTATTTCAATCTGGAATACGGCTCTTATGCACCGGGCGCTCCCGATATCTTCATTGACGACATCCGATTCAAGAGACTCTGGCTCGACTCCGAACGCTACTATCTCGTGACCTACCAGCCAAAGCTCCAGCAATTCAAAGATCTGGTTGGCCAGGATCATCTCGAAATCGTCGCTGCCGGGGGCGGTAAACTCATTCTTACTAACCATCCGCTGGAGCACGTCAGCCTAGTAGAGGGGATACACCACTTGTGAGCAGCGCCCAAGAACCGGCTTGCAAAGACCTGGGTATACAGGTAAAAAAAGAAAGCCCAGGCCAGAGCGGTCTTTTGCTCGGCACCCTGCTTTCCGGCTGCGCATCTAAGGAGAGTCGTTCGCAGTTTGGATTGCCGTAGAAATTTGTAAAGAGATTTGCCCTGAGGAGGGTACATGAAGATTGCCGTGCTCGGTGGGGACGGCTATTGCGGTTGGGCCACGGCCCTCTATTTGTCGCAGAGGGGCCATTCGGTCGCCATCGTTGACAACTTTTTGCGGCGCCTTTGGGATCACGAGCTTGGCGCGCAGACGCTGACTCCGATTCGTGCGCTGACGGATCGCGTCAGGGTTCGAGCCCGAAGCGGTGGTCCATTTCGCGGAGCAACGCTCCGCTCCCTACTCGATGATCGACCGCAAACACGCCGTCTTCACACAGGTGAACAACGTCGTCGGAACACTGAACGTTCTTTTCGGCATCCGCGAATTTCTGCCGGATTGTCACCTGATCAAGCTGGGCACCATGGGCGAGTACGGCACCCCCAACATTGACATCGAAGAGGGCTACATCATCGTCGAACACAACGGCCGCAAGGATGTACTTCCCTTCCCAAAGCAGCCCGGCTCCTTCTATCACCTCTCAAAGGTTCACGACAGCCACAACATGATGTTTGCCTGCAAGATCTGGGGTCTTCGCGCTACGGACCTGAACCAGGGAGTCGTTTACGGAACAATGACGGACGAAACCGCGCTCGATGAGGCGCTGATCAATCGCTTCGACTATGATGATGTCTTTGGCACCGTCCTGAATCGCTTTTGTGTTCAGACGGCCATCGGACAGCCGCTGACCGTTTACGGCAAGGGCGGACAGACGCGCGGCTTCCTGGACATTCGCGACACGGTGCGTTGCATCGAGATCGCCTGCCACAATCCGGCGGCCAGAGGCGAGTGCCGCGTCTATAATCAATTCACGGAGCAGTTTTCCGTCCTGGACCTGGCGCATCTGGTGGAGTCCTCCGCAAGAAAGCTCGGCCTCGCCGTCGAAATCGACCACATCCCCGACCCGCGAGTGGAGGCTGAGCAACATTACTACAACGCAAAGCACTCAAAGCTGATCGACCTCGGCTTGCAACCGCACCATCTTTCGGATTCGCTGCTTGAATCGCTGACGAACATCGCCATGAAGTACCGCGATCGTGTGGATGCTTCACTCATGCTGCCACAGGTCAATTGGCGCGAACCGAAGAACGATCGCCGCATGCAGATGAGTATGCCTTCGAGATCCTCTGCGCCGGAGCAGCGTGCGGATCTTGCGGCTTCAGCCGGGGCAAAGGCCAAGAAGGGGTAGGACGGTCCCCGACGGGGCTCTCATTGCGAGGAATTCTGCGCGGGACTAGAGGCGACGGGCACGAGCATGCCCTCTCGAATCCTGTAATCCACGTCGCGCCAACGTATGCTGTTGCGTCCAAACGTCAGCAGCCAGATCACGAACGCGGTCGCGTCCCACACGACGATCAGCGGCATCTTCTTCCATAGTCCGCTTTGCTGCAATCCCCAGACACCGACCAGCCATGTCATCACACCACGGCAATCCCTGTGTAAACGCAAGCCCCACATGTCCCCAAGGACGCATGTGCCGCATCACCGTCATCCAACGCAGTCGCTTACTGAAGAGTGCGCGGGGTGAGTCATAGTCTGGTACGGTCTGCACAGCGTATGGAAGGAGTTGCACTTTCAAACCTTGTTGCGCAATCAAACGACCAACCAGAAGATCATCGGCGGGCTTATTTTCAATCGCTTCGTATCCGCCAAATCCGGCAAGGTGCGAACGCGTTGTAACAATGGTCGGTCCCAGAGTGAACTTAATTCCATCCAACTGCCGGGCGACCAGAATTCCAGGATAGAAGTCGGAATACATGCCGATGGATTGCAGATGTTGCGCGAACGTTTCATCGTGGATGGATACGTAGAAGCAGGTCGCGCAGCCCACTTTCGGGTCACACAGCGGCGCGACCACCGTCCGCAAGTAGTCCCGCGGGACCCGGACGTCACTGTCGCTGATGACCAGAAACTCGTTTTCCGCCTCCTTCACCATCCTCACCAGCTTTGCCACCTTGTCGTTGATGGCGCCGCGTCCGGAGCCAAAAAGCAAGCGGATTCGGCGTTCGGGAAAATCACGCATCAATTTTTCTAAAACCGGCACCGCAGGGTCATTACGGTCTCCGACACAAAAAATCAGCTCATAGTTCGGATAATCCTGCTGGCAGAAACTCGCGTAGTTTTCGTATGCTTCGGGGTCCAATCCCCGGATGGGCTTCAAATTGCTGACCGGCGGGACAAAGTCCGAATTTCCGGGCAAGCGGTCCTTCGAGCCCCGGAAAAAACGCCATGAGCAATAAAGGACCAACAGGTAGTAAATGAAAGGTGCGGCAGCTAAGGCAAGAAATAGGTAATCGGCGGCTTTCGAAATCATTGCACCTCGCGCGCTAGAATTGTGCCACGCCGCTCCGTCGATAGTAAGGCTCGCCTTAAACGACTGCTTCTATCGAAAAAGCATAGCAAAAAACAAACCATTTCGCTGGCCGGGACTTTGGCCTCGGTGAGACATCCTGTAAGATAATTTTTTGGATGATTTGTGGGTCATGAAGCCTGTTTTGGCATTCTATACACCGGGTGCATGACAGCATCCGTTCGAAAACCCAGCACGCATGGACTCAACCGCAGGGAGCACGTTCGACGCGTAACACAAGGCGTGAAGCAGAAACGGTATGAAAGATCCTCCAGTCTTGCACCTAAAAACCTATATTCTTATTCTGTTCATTGTTTTTTTTGCTCCCCTTGGCAACGTCCTGCTCAGTAAGGGCATGAAGGGGATTGGCTCCGCCAAAAATTGGGCCCCCGGTGAACTTTTTCATATTCTTCGCAGCATCATCACTTCAGGTTACATCTGGCTCGGGATCGCCTGCTTGCTGACCTTTTTTGTCGCCTACATGCTCGTTCTCACTTG
>QHZC01000056.1:0-1044 GCA_003224515.1 Acidobacteriota bacterium | reverse complement strand
CTGGGTTATTTCCTTCTTGGAGAAGTCGTGCCTCCCCTGCGCTGGGCCGGCATATTCGTTATTTGCGTCGGCGTCTTTATTGTTGGGCACACGCATCCGCGAACCACGGAGAAGACGTAAACGTGCTGGAGTTCCTATTCCTTTTTATTATTGTCGCCGCAGGCACGGGCGGTGAGCTCTGTGTGTCCCGCGCAATGAAGGTGGTCGGCGAAGTTCACGACTTCCGGCCAGCTGCGCTCGTGCGTTTCGTTTTCCGCGCGATGCGCGTGAGTTGGATGTGGCTTGGTATCACAATGATGACGCTGGCCTTCTTTTCTCTTTTGGCGATGCTCTCCATCGAAAACGTGAGTTTCGTCGTTCCCGTGACTGCCTTGAGCTATGCCGCCGGCGCCATTGGTGCCATGTTGTTCTTGCACGAACGCATCAGCCCGGCTCGGCGTTTTAATTGTCTGTGTCGGCGTTACGCTCGTCTGGCTCAGCAGACGCTAAGCCACATGTTCTGCTTCCCTGCTTTACGGCTTCTCCGGATCGATTTGCGTAGGCGTTCCGATCTTGATGGTGGAACCGAACCGCTTATAGTTCTGGTATCGAACCGACAAGCGGATATGCACGTCCTGGCCTGACTTGAAATGCAGGATGTCATCAGCCCGCGTGTAGGTCGGGAACCAGTAGTGGCCTTCGATATTTTCCCGAAAAGTCTCGAAAGTTGGAAAGGCCTGGTCTTCCTTTTTCTTCAAAAGGCCCGTGGCCTTTCCCCTGGTCTTGACAATCTGGAGGTCCTTATCCTCTACCCAGATGCGGCCTTGAAAGTAACGCTGGCTCTTTTCTAGCTTCTTTGGTGCTATGTCGAAGACATAGGTGCCAACCTCGTCGACCTGCTCTCGGCCTACATATTTTACGTCGTACTTGGGTAATTCGTCGGGAGTCAGCACGAGCGGCCACACTTTCTCAATGTCATCGAAATCTTGCTGTGACATGGTTATGCGCTTTAGGGTTGGTCCGGGAGCCTCGACAACTTTCTCGTAGCGCTTCCCTGCTGGCGTA
>QHZC01000397.1:20108-24466 GCA_003224515.1 Acidobacteriota bacterium | reverse complement strand
CATCACGCCGCGCGGTCACGCCATGGAAGTTCGTCTTTACGCCGAGGATCCCGATAATAATTTCTTCCCGTCACCGGGAAAAATTATTACTCGCCAGGTTCCCAGCGGTCCGGGCATTCGCCTGGACGACGGCGTCTACGAGGGCTGGACCGTGCCCAACGATTACGATCCGCTTCTCAGCAAGCTTATTGCCTGGGGCAATAGCCGCGAGGAAACCATTGCTCGTCTTCGCCGCGCCCTCGAGGAGTACACCGTCACCGGCATCAAGACCAACGGCGGTCTTTTTCGCCGCATCCTTGATGAACCCGATTTTCTCCGCGGCGAAATCCACACCGAGTGGCTTGACGAGCTGCTCCGCCGTCCGCTTTCCACCGCGCCTCCTGCGGACGTAAGTCAGCCCGGAAGCTCCGCCTCCGATGCCGCCGCCATCGCCGCTGCAATCTGGCAGGCAAACCAGTGGGACAGACATTCTTGTTTGTCCTCTTCTTCTGTAGACCAACCCTCTCGCTGGAAGCAGGAAGGTCGTCGTGCGCAATTGGACCGCCTGCCATGAGGTACGAAGTCCGACTCGCGTCTTCTTCCTCCGGAGAAAAAAACTGCGTCCTTGAACTCGAACGCGATGCTTCCGGCTGGCGCGTCATCCTGGATGGACGGCCAGTCGCAGTGGATGCGATCGAGATCGCTACCAACACGCTCTCCATTTTGCTTGAAGGGCAATCCTTCGAAATCGGCGTGACGCCGGCTCCGGACGGCAAACTGAACCTCCAGACCGGCACGCAGGAATTCACGGCCGAGGTTATCGATCCTCGCGCCTGGAGCGGCCGGCGCCACGGCAACGTCGAGGCCGAAGGCCGCCAGCAAATCGTGGCACCTATGCCTGGTAAAATCGTGCGTCTTCTCGTTAAAGCAGGAGACCACGTCGAAGCCGGCCAGGGCCTTCTGGTTGTCGAAGCCATGAAGATGCAGAACGAAATCCGCTCCCCAAAGGGCGGCACCGTCGAACGGGTCCTCGCCAAGGAAGGCCAGCCCGTCAACGCCGGCGAAGTCCTCTGTGTCGTCTCTTAAGCTGCGATGGGAAACTAGCACACCAACACTTGTGTGAAGGGTTCGCAACAATGTACGACCAGGAATGCGACAACTTTGACCTGGATTTAATCGAATCTCTTGCACTGACAATTTCAATGCGACAATCGTGCATGGCACTCGCCAGCTTCAACGCCGACGATGACATTCTTTGGTTGGGATCAGCGAAAACGGGCAGCTCGCCAAGCGGTATTCTTCTGGACGAAAACATTTTGAAGACTCCGGCGAGTTTCCACCAATTCAGGACGTTGCGGGCGTGCACGGCGATCTAGCAGAAGCTCTCGGCATACCCTTTGGCTCTGTTGGTCTTGGCTAGGAGCCCGTGAATCGAGGTGAAACGCGGCCGCACATGAACCGCGAGACACTTCGGCGAACGCTAAAGCGGCTAGGGAAAAATACGCGAAGTGTTACACAACTCAATTCTCGCCCAATGAAATCAATAACTTAACTTAGGCAGGTTATGCAATACGCTCCAGTCATTGCTTGGAATTAGTGCCCGGGGGACCGTTGCGGCATGGTGGTCTTCGCCGCGTCCGGTAATTTGCCTGCCGCTTCGATGACCTGCTCGGCCAGGAAGTTCGTCACCCTGGCCCCATCCCGCGCGATCGCCAGATATGCTAGGCGCAGCAACTGTTCCTTGCGGTTGTGCATCGTATCGCGGATGGTTTGCTGCACTTGCGGTTCGGCAATGCCGCGCAGTCCGGGGGATTCACGGGTCATGAGCTTCAAGATCACGATGCGCGCGCCGTCTTTCGTCTGAACCTGAATCGGCTGGCTCACTTGCCCGGCCTTCAATCCAACCACAACCTTTTTCAGCGCCGGGTCAGACTGATTTAGGGACGATTCCGGAACGTAGCCCAGGTCGCCGCCCGTTCCCGCGGTGTTCACATCTTCGGAATAATCCATCGCCAATTGTGCGAAGTCTGCGCCGCTGTTCAGCCGGTCCATGAGCATCTTTACCTTCCGCAGGGCCTCGGCTTCATTGGTTGCGTCGTCGTTTTTCCGGTTGCGAATTTGTTGTTCTTTCCTCGGTGTCACCAGGATCTGCGCAATGTGGTATTGCGGCTCCGCCACGTTGAACTGCGCTTTGTTCGCGTTGTAAAAATCCGTGACGTCCTGGTCGGTGATCGAAATCTTCGCCACCACTTCACGGTTCAGCAATTTCTGGATCGAAAGCTGGCGCCGCAACTCGAGCTTCAAATCCTCCACCGTCATAGATTGATCTTTCAGCCGCCGCTGAAATTCGTCTTCGGTGTACGGGCTCTTCAGCTCGGTGAACCTGTCTTCCACCTCGCCGTCGCTCGCCTCGAGGTTCAGCTTCTTCGCCTTTTCCAGCAGAATTTCGTTGTTAATCAGCTCGTCAAGCACGTTCAGCTTCTGGGACAGCGATTCTTCCTGCGAAGGCTCCTGCCCCTCCGGATTTACCCGCGTGCGATAGTACTTGTCGACTTCCTCCCGCTTGATCTCTTTTCCGTTTACTACCGCCCACACGTCGGGCGCATGGCGCGTTTCCTTGTTGCAGCCTGCGGCAGCCGCGAGCACCGTCGCCGCCAGAGGCAGCAGCCATGCTGCGGCGCGCTTCACTCCTTTTGAGTGCTTCATCGGACGCCCCACGGAATGCAGGTTCGCAACGGTCAAGTTCAAGGTTGGAGACTCAAGCGGCTTTCATTACCTTGCCGGCGCGGATGCACGCCGTGCATACACGGACTTGTTTCCTCACGCCCGCCACGACCGCGCGCACACGCTTCAGGTTCGGATTCCACCGGCGTCGCCGCGTGTTATTCGCGTGGCTGATCACGTTTCCAAAATGCGGCGCTTTGCCGCAGAACTCACACTTCAGTGCCATTTTTCTTCCTGCTTCAGTTTTTATTTGGGCTTGGATTTCCTGCTCGAAATGTCGCAAAAACCAAGCTCCCCATTCTAGCAGACCCTCCACTTCCGGCAAAGTACGCCTTTTGTATCGTTTGTATCCCCTTTTCTATCCCGGTTTGTATCCCTAATGGTTTTCCGAGACGACTTGCACCATCGCTTGGCTCTGCCACCTCTTGTCAAGCCCCTGTTCCTACGTACGGGATTCGAAAGCGCGCTGCGTACCAGTAACTCCGTCAATCGTATTGAAGCTACAGGGTTTGACAGCAAAAAAGAGCGCCGCTGGCCGCCCGTACCATTGTTGACCTCACTTCCGCAGCTTAACTTGCTCCTTAGCGTGCGCCGATGCGGCGCCTCGCGTGACCCATATGAGCGATTCGTTCGAAGACATCTCCGTGGCCTCTCATCGCGAATCGGATACTCCGAATCGCTTGCCTCGTTACGTCGCATTCCTGATTTTGCTCGCCGTTATCTCCACCATCGCCGGTCATCAAGTCGCGCGTCTTGAAATTGCTGGAGCGAGATGGTTCCACACGGCCCCGCTACTGGCGTCCGCGCCTGTTCAGAGGCCCGCTTTAGTGCCAACCTCGGATCCCCACGCAATTAACACCGACCTCGAAGCAATCAGCCACCTGGCGCCGCAACAGCAGGCCGAGCACCTTCTCGAACTTGCTACCCACCGTCCCGACCAGTCTCTCGGCGTGATCCAAAAGAATCTGGATTCCTGGCGCGGCCACCTCCAAGACACCGATCAACTCTTTCATCTCGTGCTTGCGGCCTTGGACTCCAACGATCCTCGCGTACGCATTGCCGCTTCTCGATCAAATCCACAACGATCCCGACCGCCGCTATCTCGCGCTCTGGAGACTTGGCGCTCTCGGCAATCGTGGCGTTGAGCCTGCCACGGTATTGGTCACACTCCTTCGCTATGCTCGCGATCCGAATCAGCAGACGCGCTTCTGGGCTGTCGAGGGATTGGCCATGCTGGGCACCACGGAATCCATCGGTCCGCTTCTTTCCATTATGGCTCACGATCCTGCGAGACAAGTTCGCGAGCGCGCGGCCTTCAACCTTGCGCGTTCCGGCATGCTCACCGGTGAGCAGCGCCTCACCGCCGTTCCGCAGCTCCTGAATCTCCTCGACGACGATTCTCTGGCGCCCGCAACGCGGGATTTGGTCTGCGCCTCTTTGCAAGCCATCACCGGCGCCTCGTTCGGCAAAGACCCCGATGCCTGGCGCGAATGGTGGGCCCATCATGACCGTCCTGAGAGAACACGCCACGTTCCCAAAGGCCTTCTTTTCGCTTAGAACTCAATTAACGGTACTACTCTCTTGGGGCCATCATTCGAAAGTTAAAAAAGCTTGACCCCGCCGCGTTGTAATCGTAAGACTGATCTCTACCCTCC
>QHZC01000397.1:3179-20099 GCA_003224515.1 Acidobacteriota bacterium | reverse complement strand
AGTCCCATTGAGGTTTCGCCCCATGCAAGCGCCCGCCGATCCTGAACAGGAGGCCGCCTCCATGAATATCTGCAACCATGGTGTTTATTTCGCCACGGATCAGAGAGTGCCCCAGGGATTGATGATTCAAGTGCATTTGAAAATGCCCCGGGAAGTGGTCGGGGACGATGTGGCGGAATGGTGTTTTACCGGCCGCGTCGCGCATGTCGAATCGCTGGGGGCCACAAATGATAAATTGGGCGTGGGCGTACAGTTCCTCTACTATGAAGTTCCTCGAATTTCACTTTAGCGGTGCGCTTGATAACCCAATGCCCGCTTCGCGCGTCCATTAATGAGGTAGACTGTCTCTGAAACGCTGCAGCAGGGAGCCCGCATGAAACGTCGCGATTTCATTCATCGCACCGCTTGCGCCGGTGGTGCCGCCTGGATTTATGCGGCCGCCTTCGCGCGTGGTCCGATCGCCCTTCCCGCTATCTCGCACAAATTCAGCGCCGCAGACACTGTGACTCTCGGCAAGACCGGCATCCTGACCAGCCGCCTCGCCATGGGCACGGGCACCGTCGGGAGTGGTCATCATTCCCACCAGACTGCCCTCGGCATCAAAGGCCTCTCCGACCTGCTCCTTAATGGCTATGAGAAGTTCTTAAGCACGTCCCGCGCGATAAAGTCACCGTGCTCACTAAAACCTGGGCCCGCGACCCCACCACCGCCCGCGCCGATCTCGACCGCTTCCGCCGCGAACTCGGTACCGATCACATCGATGTCTGCCTCATGCACTGTCTCACCGAAGGCGATTGGACCGAGCGCTACCGTGGCGTCATGGACGTTCTCTCCGAAGCCAAAGAAAAAGGCATCATTCGCGCTCACGGTTGCTCGTGCCACAGCATCGAAGCGCTCCGGGCCGCCGCCAAATCTCCCTGGGTCGAGGTCGACCTTGTCCGTATCAATCCCGTTGGCGCGTACATGGACGCCGCTCCCGACATTGTCGTCAGCGTCATCCGCGAGATGCGCGCCGTCGGCAAAGGCATTATCGGCATGAAAATTCTCGGGCAAGGAGAGCTGCGCCATCGCCAGGACGAAGCCCTCAATTTCGCTCTGGGGCTCAATCTTCTCGACGCCTTCACCATCGGAGCCGAATCCCAGTCCGAGCAGGAAGACTTGATCCGTCGCATCGCTGCTTCCTGATCGGCGCGATCGCTGGGGCCTCTGTTTCGTTGTTCTCCCGCGAATGACAAAGGTGAACCCACTTCGCTGCAGAATCCGCGTGGAAGAAAAGAGGGAGTGGGAAAATGGGCGCCCTTTTGAAGGGCGCTTCCATTTGGCACACGAAATTACGACGTCTACGTCGATGGACAGGCTTTGGTAATCGGGGGCACGAGCGACGCGACCCCGTTTTGGACCGGCCTCACCGCCTGTACCAACCAGTTGCTGCGCAAGAAGGTAGGCGGGCTGACTTGTCTACGTCCGTCCTTGATGCTACCACGGTTGTGAAGCCCCTTCGGTCAAACAGCAATAGAACAGCAATTTACTCGCTTCCGGTCTTCAGCAAGCCGTGGTAGTCTGAACACACCCGCGCACAGTTTCCAGCCCACATTCATCGCCTTGGTTTTTCATAAGTTGTTTATTTTCTGATGTCTATTGGCTGCATCCCTCCTGGCAGACGGGATGCATCCTATGTAGCAGAAGACAAATCGCGCATTGTCGCGAATAGTGACGTCGACCATCTATGAAGAAAGGGGGCTGGAGTAATGTTAGGCAGAGGATTTTTCCGGGGGCTCGTCAGACACCTTCTGTGTCTCGCCGCTGGCCTGCTGGCCTTCGCGGCCTGCGCCTACACCGACTATCGCCTCTGGCCCTTGGACCTGCAGGTCCCGCGATACCCTGCTCTTCCCACGCCCAAGATTCAAGGTAACCGGCTAGTTCTGCCGTTTGCGCCCGGCGTAGCCTCTGCCAAAGTCGCCAGTTTCCACGATCAGCTCGAAGCCTTTCTACATTTTGAATATCTGCGCGCGCGCGAGGCCCGGGACGGCAGTGACACCTCACTTATCCTGCTGACTGCCATCGATACCGTCACCGGTCCGTCCTACGAAATCTTCATTGTCAGCGACAACGATCTGCTCACCGCCGTCCCGCAACTTACGCAGCTTGAAGGCCGTAACCTGATTGCCCGATACGACCTGAACACCTGGACTGAGAAGGACTTTGCTTACTACCAGCAGCAAAGCCACATGTTCGACGTTGCGTACGGCGTCCCCACGGAGCAGAAGCTGGAATCTCTCAGTTCTTTTCAACTTCTCCCCGCGCTGGCCAGATTTCTCGTCTTCAAGTCCCAAACTGATAACCGCGTGCTCGGCCGCAGTGATCCCGCTACCCGTCCACTGACTCACGAGCAGGCCACTCAGCTCGCTTCCGACATTCTCGATGTCGCCCAATTCTATTCGCTTCCGCTGGATTACTTCCTTGGAGTCGGCGCCATGGAGAACGATTACATGGACGTTGACGGCGATCTCACCCACGCCGTTTGGAAGAAGCGCGCTCAGCGGGACGACATCGTTCTTCGCCGGGGCCGCAAGCGCGTCATGGTCAGCGACTATGCCATCGGCACCTGGCAAATCACGCGTGAAACCCTCCGTGCCGCCCATCAGCTTTACCTGAAAGACAAACGGGACTACCGTTTGCTGCCTGCCCGCCTCCGGCCTCCGCGGGAGCTGGATCTCAATTCCGTGGATGATGCTGTGTCCACAACCTATGCCGGGTTGCTGCTCCGAGGCCTTCTCGATCATTTTGGTGGCGACGTCGAAAAGGCCACCGGCGCCTACAACGGTGGCGTCAGGGCTCCCAATCCAGCCTATGCCGCTGGCGTGAAGACCGTCGCCGAGTACGCCCGTAGGGTTCTCGAGCACGCCACTGCTCTGCACGATCCAGCAACGAATGTGAAGAATCCTGACATCGCTCCGTCCGGCGCGCCCGCTCCGTCTGCAGCGTCGGCATCAACTACTCCTCGGCAAGAACAACCCTGACGCCTCGACGACTGAATCCTTCCAGGCGGTGTCTCACTGCCCGGGTGCCACGCTTTTTGCGCCGGTCAACGGTGCGCTCTTTGGTTTTCCCCGGCCCTATAATTCAGACACTTCCCTCTTGCAGCAAATCCGGCCGAAAGTTCGCCGGTCGCGCCCTGCATAGTAATCTCCCGCCAGACACCCGCCGTTCGAAATTCTCAACATCGCGGTGCCATAGTGCATGTGCATCGTTCTCATCGCATCGGCCAGGGGCTGATTCTGATACTGGTAGATCAGCGCGGCGCCTTCTGGGTCGTCAATTTGAATCACTGCCGCGCTGCTGCGGGACATGGACGTGGCCGTGGTGAGGAATACGATGATTTGCGTCCAGCTCTGGAAGATATGGATCATCAAATCGTGACGTTTCGCATGCCCGTCAAAGGAGGTGATGAGGTAACCGCGCCAGCGCCCCGTAAGGTTCGGGATTCTAACCAGCCCCATTTTGTACACAAGGCTCTTCCGCCAAAGATATTTGTCGAAAAGGGCGTAGAGTGCGCCGTAGAAAGCCATGCTGGAAGGAGCATCCGCCCACCAGGGGATCGAGAGGTGCATGACTGCGAGAAATTTCGACGACACCCACGCTAAAGCAATCGCCATTAGCGCGAGCAAGAGAGGAACGACTCTCCTTTCGTTGGAGTCTGTGCTGTAGCCGTGCATACTTCACCCGCTCGGCTCTGCGAAGCCGAACCGGCCTTTTTGTCCTGCTAGAATACGCCTGCCACCCCCAATTGCTGCTGGGGAGCGCCGGGTAAAGGAAATGGCCCTAGCGGTAGAGTGGCTTCCTGAAGAGTGGCCCGAAGGTATTCCGAGTATGAAGCAACTGCTAGTGGTAGCGCCCCTTACAACTTCTATCCTACTCCTGTTGGGGGCTGAAATTACAATCTTTGGCAGGGACGACCTGATGCCGGTCGTGCGCGCCAAAGCTTTTCCGTTTTGAAAAGATTTCCACAATTCTTTCGAATTGTTACCCTACCGCAAGCCCTTTCCCTCTAGCAACTTGACTCCCCCTGTGTCAACCCTGCCACATCCGGTCGGTACCCTCATGTTCAATAACGGGCTTGTGTTCTGAACGACCATCGGGAGTCAACTATATTACTCGATATCCGATGGGGACGCTAGATCCCTGCGGGATCTAGGAAGATCTCGTTGCTGGGGATTTTTCTTCCAAGCGGCGATCACGACCGAGCAATCTTTCTCTTTCTTTTCCCTTATCTCCTCACTACGCCCCGCTTCATTACTTCTCACTGATCGTGAGACATCCCAGCCATGCCGTGAGTCGGTTTTCCCTTGCGCCATAGCGCCGCCATTTTCGCATCATCGGCGGCGACAAAATAGCCGACGGCTATGCCCATCGCTCCATCGCGGAGGAGTTTCCCGGTGGGATTGTCGTAGGTCGCGGAAATTCTCAATACATCGTTCGCCGCAAATTTGTAACCGCCCTGCTGCACAAACAACTTCACGGGCACGGACTGAAGATGTCCTTGAGCGTCCGCCTTGGCATCGAGTGTCGCCACCGTCTCCTGGCGTGTCACATCTTGCAGGACAATCTGCTTTCCATAGTCGTGCAAGTGTCCGCCCACACCGAGCAGCACACCGTCGTATTTCAACGTCACGGTTCCCGTCTTCTCGCTTTTCCCCGTCGGCAGGTCATAACCGGATTTTCCGCACGACGTCACATCCATCCACGCGGGATAAACGTTCCTTCGAGGCGTGGCGGCGCTCGCGTCTTCAGATGTTTCCTGGAAGGGAATCACGACTTCGAGATAGGCCTTGTCGTAGGACGTGGCCGTGGGGTTGTACATCATGGTCTCGATGCGAATCTTGTTGCCTTTCATCACGCGGTAGCCGTAACCCGGCACTTCGGTCCAGTCCGTCATCTCGCTGCCCGCACCAAAAATGTGTTCTTCTTTGTTGGGGCAGAGAAAATCCGCGCGATTCTCGTTCCAGAACGCTACATGATGCAGCACGGTTCCCGGCACAGCGTTCCCTCTGACATCCACGAGCTTCGGATGATACGCGAGCAGCCAACCATCCATCGGCACTTCCCAAACCAGATCCGGTGGCTGCGGCATTTTCATATGCGAGGTGTGTGCGGGCAAATTCATCGGGCCAACGCTGAGGGTAACGGTATGCGCCGCCGCATCCACTTTCGCATCCAGCGTGACACCTTTGGCGACCGCATGGTGCATGTCTTCCTGCATGAAGCCGGGGTGCTCGTGCTGATTGGGCAGCGGTTTCGCCGCACCTTCATCCAAGCCGGTATGCCTAGGCTGGTTGTCCTTCGAGCTATCTTCCTGCTTTTCCTGTTTACCCTGCGCCTTAAAGGGAACCGCTGCAATGGCGGCCGCCAGCAGGAAAGCACCGCAAATCGCAATTGTTTTCTTCATTGGACTTCTCCGCGGGACTTTCACAATTCAGCTGGGACCTTCTTTCATCATACTCCGGAGGAAGAAAGAGCGGAATGGATCAAGGTGTTTATCTGGAGAGATGAGGAAGAGCATTTGCGAATCGGGAATATACCAGAGGCTAGAAAGTGGAAATGCGGCAGCCCCGCCAAAAGCCGGGGTACTTGCCGCCCTCCAAGTGGCCGCGGAGGAAAGTGTTGACTATTGCTGGGTGGGGGAATCGCCGGTGACGATGGGCAAATCTTTGCGGTGGCTCCAGTCTTCCCAGGAGCCATCGTACATTTTCGCGTCGTAACCCAGCATCTTTGCGGTGAAGTAGAGAACGGTGGCGCGCTGGCCAATGTGGCAATAGCTGACCATCAAGTTGCCCGGCTTCAAGCCAGCGGTGCGGAAAAGATCTTTGAGCGCATCGGCCGATTTGAACTTGTTGTTGTCCTGATCGATGACTTGGAGGTAAGAAAGATTGGACGCGCCGGGAATGTGCCCGCTGCGCGGATTTCCGTCGCTCTGTGATCCGCTGTAAAACTCGTGGGTGCGCGCGTCAATAATGGTGACAGCGGGCTGGTTGAGATGGCTGCTGACCCACGCGGCGTCGGCTACGATTTCCTTGCGCGGAGCGGGCGTGATCGAGCCTTTCGTGGGCTGCTTTGTCTCGGTGGAGACAGGATGGTGCTTTGCCTGCCAGGCAACCAGGCCGCCATTGAGAATCGAAGTGCGGTCGCCGAGGCCCAAGTAGTCGAGCGTCCAGTAGGCGCGGGTAGTCGGCGTCACCCAATTCGTGCCGAAGTAGAGGATGATGCGCGAGCGATTGGACACGCCGAGTTTTTCAAAGACGGAGACGAGTTGCTCGACTGGCGGAAGCTCCAGCATCAGGCCCTGGCCGTGCGGCGTCGAAATGCTTGTGTACTCCAGGAACTGTGCGCCGGAGATGTGGCCGCTCTCGTAATCTTTCTTTTCGCCGATCTGGAGCAGCACGAGAGAAGGATCGCCGAGGTGGTCGTCGAGCCAATCGACAGTGACCAGCATGGCTTCGCGCTGCGCGCCCGCAGGGTTATTCGTGGCTTTTTCCTGAGCGATTGCGTTTGTTCGCGGAGGGAGGAGGATAAGCAAAGAGAAAAACGCTGCTTTTTTCATGCGTCATCCTTGGCGGGCAAGCGGCCCTTATGACGTACTACGCTATGGCGTATGACGCTATAGTGTCAAGCGTCGATATATGTTGCGAGTTCTTCCAGGTGAACTGCGGCGGCAAAGCAGATAGTATGCGGGACGATGAAAATACGCGGACGTTTTGCTATTCTCTCCGGCATTCTTTTTTTGACTGTTTTACTTTTCTCCGCGCCTATCCGCGTGCAGAAGCCCGCGGCCGACGATCTGTTGGTGCTTAACAATGTGACAGTCGTTGACGTTCGAACGGGGGTTCTGCAACCCGAGCAAACTGTAATCCTCGAACGCAACCACATTGCTTCGGTGGGGCCCAGCAAGTCGACGAAGTACCCACGAAATGCACCGAGCGTGAATTGCCGCAGCCTTTTCCTGATTCCCGGGCTCTGGGATATGCACGTGCATCTGGTTTTCGGCGACTGGTTTCCCGATGCGCAGGAAATTTCACTGCCGCTCTTCGTCGCCAACGGCGTCACCGACGTGCGCGACATGGGCAGCGAGCTGGACATCGTGCAGGGTTGGCGCAACGAGATTGAGGCGGGACGGCTGATTGGGCCGCGCATTTACACCTCCGGACCCATGCTAGATGGGCCGAAACCGCGCTTTCCGAGCTCCATTGGGATTGCCACGCCCGAAGATGCGCATCGCGCGGTTGCGAATCTGAAGCGCCAGGGCGCAGATTTCATCAAGCTGCAATCGCTGATTCCGCGCCAGGCGGTTTTCGCGATCGCGGAAGAAGCCAAGAAACAGGAGATAGCGTTCGAAGGACACGTGCCGGATGCAGTGCGAGCGAGCGAGATGTCCGCAGCGGGGATGAAAAGCTTCGAGCATCTGATCGGCATTTTTGAAGGGAGTTCGACCGCCGAGGACGAGTTATTGAAAGGGAACAAAACGGAGGGGCGATTCCTGGCCACGTACGACCCAGCGCGCGCCGCTGCACTGGCTTCGATTCTTGCGAAGAATCAGACGTGGCAATGCCCAACGCTGGTGTGGGAGCGCGGGGGCAATCTCATTGATGTGAGCGACTTCAGCAAAGATACACGCGTGAAATACGTGCCCGAATCGTGGAAAAACAAGACATGGAAACGATTCACCGAGGAAATCACGCAAGGCTACGGCACGGATGATCTCGCAACGCGCAAGAAATTCATTGGGAAGGAACTCGAAGTCGTTGGAATGTTGCACAAGAACGGCGTGCCGTTTCTTGCGGGAACGGATACGCCAGCCGGTGTTCATATTTTCCCGGGATTCAGCCTGCACGAGGAACTACAGCGTTTCGTGGCCGCGGGATTCACGCCTCTCGAAGCGCTGCAAACCGCGACGATCAATCCCGCGCGCTTTTTCGGCATGGAAAACCAGACCGGGACGGTCGAAAAAGGAAAGTTAGCGGACCTCGTGCTGCTTTCCCGAAACCCCCTCGAGGACATCGCCAATACGCAGAGGATCGCGGGCGTCATCTTGAATGGCCGGTACTTCTATCGAGCCGAACTCGATAGCATGCTTGGGCGGGTTGAGGCGGCGGCCCAAGCTTCTAACTAAGAAGGTCCACGGTAGCCAGGAAAGCCGTCAACTGGGAGTCGCAGTCCATCAACAAGTTCTCCTGTATGATCACCTGCGGAAATGTGGTCGACAGGATCGCAAGCGGCCAGTGCTTTGGCCTTCATTGCGAGGTCGGTTTCAGGGTAGATATTGGTGGTGTCCACCGAGACGTGACCAAGCCATGCGCGGATCGTATTGATATCAACACCCGCACCAAGCGGATGGGTCACCGTTGTGTCGAATAGAATGAGGGCCCAACCAGATGCAGTTCCTTCGCAGCTTGTAAGGACCAGCTACTTGAAATCTCCGGTTACCCGACTAACCAGCTAAGCAGCGGTGAAGGTTGGGCGAATTTGTGGTGATTTCTATATACTTCCAGATTGTATTGATACGATTTGTTTTATCGTTTGTATCCGTATTAATATGTCTATCGGCTCGGAGCCTAGCGTTTGATGCCCAGGGGCTAACCTAACGGGCTTCGAACTCGGAGAAGAATGCGTGCGCATCTGTCGGAATGTCTTAGTTTTCCTTGCCCTCTTATTCTTGCCAGCAGTCCCGTCCTGTGCCCAAGGCCCTGCAAATTCCAGCGGTGGGACTAGTCCAGGGTACTTTGCAGACTGGTTCAACCGCGTAGATCACACGCAGGCCGAACAGCCGCATTGGGCGACACCTCTTGCCACTACGACACCACGTCTGGAAGAAGAGTTTCGCTGCGACACTTTCTGGCAGACAAACAACAGCGGCATCACAACTGAAAACTATGGAGCAGCAAAGGGACTAGAGCTAATCCCTGCCGAGCGTGTCGAAGTGATTCTCGTGGCTCCGCCAGCCTATATCGTGCATAACAACCCCGCCGTGAAGGATGGATTTGGTGATTGGGGCTTCCTCGTGAAGTACCGGATTCTTTCTTCGAATGAAGAGCATGGAAAGTACATATTAACGGCGTTCTTCCAAACCACTTTGCCCACGGGCCAGTACAACAATGGAGCGACCGACGCTATCATCACGCCTACCATCGCCTATGGGAAGGGCCTCGGAGCATTCGACATTCAAGGCACGCTGGGCGTGACCTTGCCGACGGGCAACGAGGCCAAGATTGGCCGCACCGTTCCATGGAACAATGCGTTTCAGTATCACCTTTATCCAAAGTTCTGGCCGGAAGTAGAAGTGAACTACACGCATTTCCAAGACGGCCCGAACAATGGGAAGACTCAAGTTTTCATGACCCCCGGCCTGGTCATCGGAAGACTCCGTCTTTGGAAGAGATTGGCGCTCACGGTCGGTGGGGGAATCCAGATCGCGACGACTCAGTTCCACACGAACAACCACAACGGCATTTTGTCTGTCCGCTTCCCATTCTAGTGGCGAGAAAGAAATAGAGATTGCACCATTCCGGAGGTCAGTGGCCGATTACAAACGTCGAAATCGTCCATGTGGGTACTGGGAGTGTCCCAAGCGGCCCGCGTCCCAGCCCCTTTCCAGAGTGAATGTCTAACCCATGGAGTCTCGTTAGATTATGTGGCCCCACGAAGTCCAAAACAGTAAGGAAACACTGCCTTTCTGATCGTTTTGCCACATAATTCTCAGCGCCACATAACTTTAGCAGGGAAGATAAAATCCGACGGCGTCTACTGGTACCACCCTCAACGTCGCCGCGGTTTGAGGCGATGGAATACGCTGGCCACGACAAGCGTTTGCCACTGACCTGTATAGAGCTTGAGATAGTCGGCCAGTAGCTAGCGTACCTATTTCCCTATTTTCACGAAATAGAGTCACGAAATAGAGTCTTGACATCTGAACGCCACCGGCGTAAGTAAACGCGTACTGGGGTAGGAATTCAAAATCTGAGGGAACCAGCGTGTTCCCGTGGCACGTCGTCCCCGGCGGAAGCTTGTATAGATGTGTGTCCCAGAGGAGGGCCCATGCCTGCTACAGAGTCGAGCAAGGAATTTCGTGCGCTCTGTCACGAGCATCACGTGGAGATGAGGCTTAGTCAGAGGCTCTTGAACGGCGCGGGTAACCCCAAAGAAACGCTCGCGTATGCCTGTACGGAGCCCGATTGCCTCGTCAATTACAACATCGTTCGTGGATACTTCCTGTTGAACGAAAAGGGAAGCACGAATGAGTTGAACATGGTTCCCAGAGTCCGATGTCCCCGCGATGGGACGCCCATGTATCTCGCTGAAATCGATCCACAGAAAAAGGGTTTTCGCTTGTGGAGATGCCCGCAATGCGACGGGAGACGGACGAATGAGGACGGCCTCACGGGCGAAGAGTTAGAGAAAGCGGTGTGAATTTACCGTTGTCACGAACGACTCGTGCCTAAAGCTAGCGCGATCTTTCCCGTGGTTCCAGAAGTTCCAACCCCACAGAAAACTTTTGATTCTCTAGGCGCTGACAGTAAACGACTCTTGCCGGGGTAGCGTCAGCCGTCACAGTTGAGCTCAGCAGTACGAGGTCCCCGGCAAGCCAAACATGGTCAGTCGAAATGCGCATTCCGCCTGTGCTGATATTTTCGGAAATAGCTGTCTCTTTGGGCAGCGTGGGATCCGGGCGAGCAATCTCGACGAGTACTTCGATGGCGACCCGCTTGCCAGATCGGCCGGTTGGCGTGGACATACGACACTGACTCCTGCGGCACGGTCCCTATGGGCTGTCGACAGGGCCGACTGGTAATCAGGGCAAAGGGAGGAAGCTAGGTGCGGTTATTTGCGCGTGGTCGAGAGGCCGTTACTTGCCCGAGAGTAGCCTCGGACAGCTAAGTGCAAATCGTCAATCCGGAAATTGTTGTAATCCAGAGCGGGTAAACTACCGAATGGAGTCATCCAAGAGCGGTGCTAACCGTGCTGTTACCCGTACCCAACTACTGCCCGAACGCCGCACCCGAGAATATGGCCCGCTTTCTGCTCTTCCTGCCGAAAACCGGTGCCTGGACCGTCCGCTTCTGCAGTAAGGGTCTTCGAGTCGCTCCGATGGCCGTCCGGCACGGCGGACGCGCACGACGGCTCGAACTACCCTGCCAGAGATGTGTTGCAGGAAAGCTGATATCGAAGAGCGCCAAGTGAAAATCGCGGCGCAATCAAAAAAGTGGCGGAGGAGAAGAACTCTTCGCAGAAGATGGCGTACGTTGCCGTGTCGTTGGTAGACTTGCCTGCACGCTGAGGTGCTTTTGGGATGAAACTGATTCGATTCGGTGAGATTGGGCGGGAGAAGGCGGGCGTACTGCTCGAAAATGGAACGCGGCTGGATGTTGCCGGATTTGGTTCGGACTATGACGAGGAATTTTTTGCGAATGACGGGTTGACCAAGCTTCGGAACTGGCTGGCGCGGCAAGGCGCTTCCGCACTGCGCGTTCGAGGATCGGTGCGTTTGGGGCCGCCCATTTGCCGGCCGAGTAAGATTGTTTGTATCGGGTTGAATTTCCGCGACCACGCCGAGGAGAGCGGGATGGAGATTCCCAAGGAGCCGGTGATTTTTTTCAAGGCGACATCGGCTCTGGTGGGGCCGAATGATCCTGTGGTGATTCCGAAAAACGCAGCGAAACTAGACTGGGAAGTGGAACTGGCGATCGTGATGGAGAAGAAAGCGAGTTACGTCAGCAGAGAGAACGCACTGGATTATGTGGCAGGTTTTGCGTTGCACAATGATTATTCGGAGCGCCACTTCCAGCTTGAACGAGGAGGTCAATGGGTAAAAGGAAAGAGCGCGGATTCGTTCGCGCCGCTGGGGCCGTTCCTTGCAACGAAAGATGAAATTCGAGATTTCAATCAACTAGGCATGTGGCTGAAGGTGAATGGTGAGTTCCGGCAAAGAGGTTCCACTTCGAAGATGATTTTTGATGTTCCGGGGCTGGTCGCTTATGTCAGCGAATTCATGACGCTTCTGCCGGGAGACGTGATCAGCACGGGAACGCCACCGGGCGTTGGCCTGGGGATGAAGCCGCCGCAATATTTGAAAGCGGGCGACGTGGTGGAGCTGGGAATTGACGGCTTGGGAGAGTCGCGGCAGGAAGTTGTGGACTATAGATGAAAGAGGTTCGCGTCCGGCAGAGACGTCACGGCAAGTTTTGGCAGGTTGCTGAAAAAACATAAAAAGAGCAGTTCCTCAGGGGCTAAGCCCATTGGAGGCATGGATTTTATGTCCGAGCTGAAGCTCCGACCCCCAGTTAAGGAAGCCTTTTTTGGCAGCTGTTAAAGCGGGTCCATAGCGATGCACATTGACGCTCATCAGCACTTTTGGGTGTATGACCAGCGGGAGTATGGCTGGATTGATGACTCGATGGCGGCACTGCGCCGGGATTTTCTTCCCGACGATCTGAAACCCGAGCTGGAGCACAACGGATTTCAGGGATGCGTTGCGGTTCAAGTGCGGCAGACGTTGGAAGAGACGCGATGGCTCCTGGAACTGGCGGAGCGCGCCCCGTTTATTCTGGGGGTGGTGGGCTGGGTGGATTTGCGGTCACCGCGATTGCGATTCGAATTGGAGTTATTTGCTGGAAAATCCAAGCTGGTGGGCGCTCGCCATATTGTGCAGAGCGAGCCGGATGAGCGGTTTCTGCTGCAGCCGGATTTTCTTCGTGGCATCGCCATGCTGGAAGAATTTGATCTGGCCTATGACATCCTGATTTATCCACGGCATCTTCCGGTGGCAGCGGAGTTCGTGGCGCGATTTCCGCGGCAGCGCTTTGTACTGGACCACCTGGCGAAACCGCCGATCAAGAGCCGAGCCGTTGATGTCTGGGCGCGGGGAATCCGGGAGCTTGGGTCGTTCCCGAATCTTTCTTGCAAGGTGTCTGGCCTGGTCACCGAGGCGGACTGGCAGGCCTGGAAGCCCGAGGATATG
Organism: Acidobacteriota bacterium; assembly: GCA_003224515.1. GTDB lineage: Bacteria > Acidobacteriota > Terriglobia > Acidiferrales > UBA7541 > Acidiferrum. The sequence continues at coordinate 7,093 of QHZC01000397.1, read as the reverse complement.
CGGCCCTATCTGGAGGTGGCGTTCGAATGCTTCGGGCCGAGCCGGTTGATGATCGGATCGGATTGGCCGGTGTGCACGGTGGCGGCCCCGTATGCGCGGGTCATGGATGTGGTAAAGGATTACCTCGCCAAGTACACGGCGGAAGAGAGAGAGGCCCTGCTGGGGAGAAATGCCGCCAAGTTTTGGAGATTGAAACGGCTGCAGAATCAAGCGCGCGACTGAGAACGGCAGAATATGGCGAGAGCGAAAGGAGCGGCCCGCCGCGGAAGGCCGGCCCTACATGTCGCCCGGGCGGGCCAGATTCTCGTGAGAAATGCGGATTAATCGCACAGCGTGTTCTACAATGCAGGGGAAAAGCGGCGCCGTGGCTGTAAGCGGCTGTGAAAAGAGAAAATACTGGACTGAGAGTGATGCAGAACAAGGTGCTCAAACTCGATTCGAAAGATAACGTGCTGATCGCGCTGGCCGACCTCCGCCGAGGGGAGCAGATTTCTTTTCGCTCCCAGTCGTACACTCTGGAATCGGACGTTCCCGCAAAACACAAGTTTGCCACGGAAGATCTTGCTGCTGGCGCGAGCATCACTATGTACGGCGTGCTCGTCGGAAAAGCGATGGAGCCGATCCGGCGAGGGGGATTGCTGACCACGCGCAACATCCACCATCAGGCTGCAGCGTTTCAGGAGAAAACGGAACAGTATCGCTGGACGGCACCGGACGTATCGCGATGGAGGCAGCGTGAATTTCTGGGATATCGCCGATCCGACGGCCAGGCGGGCACGCGAAATTACTGGATTGTTGTTCCGCTGGTGTTTTGCGAAAACCGAAACATCGCAGTACTGAAGCAGGCGTTTGAAGAGGAGCTGGGTTTCGCCGCGCCACAAGTCTACCGGCGGCAGGTGGCGGAGCTGGCGAGACTGTATGCGGATGGCCGGAGCGAGGAGATCAAGACGCGCGCGTTGACCGGTGACGCGACGGGCCCGCAACGTTCCCGAGTTTTCGAAAACGTGGACGGCGTGCGGTTTCTGCTGCATGAAGGGGGCTGCGGAGGAACGCGGGAAGATTCCAACAATCTTTGTGGACTGATCGCGGGCTACATTCATCATCCGAATGTTGCCGGCGCCACGGTGCTCAGCCTGGGTTGCCAGCATGCGCAGATCGGAATTCTGCGGGAGGAACTGCGCAAGCGGAATCCGAAGTTCGATAAGCCACTAGTGATCGTGGAACAGCAGCAGAGCGGGACAGAAGTTGCGATGTTGACGGAGGCCATCCGGAACACGTTCCTGGGTTTGATGGAAGCGAATCGATGCCAGCGGACGCGCGAGCCGCTTTCCAGCTTGTGCCTTGGATTGAAATGCGGCGGCTCGGATGGTTTTTCCGGCCTAGAACGATACTTTCCGAATTTCCGGAATTGTGCGGGGTGGAACAGGAACTCATCAACCGGAGCAGGCGCAAGGAAGTTGCGGACCGGTTCATGCAACTGATGAAAAGTTACGGGGCTCGGGCGAAGGCCGTCGGATCGGGATTTGAAATGAATCCCAGCCCGGGGAATATGCGTGACGGACTATTGACCGATGCGATGAAGTCAGCAGGCGCGGCGAAAAAAGGGGGAAATTCTCCGGTGAACGCGGTGCTGGATTATCCGGAGTACGCGACCGCGCAAGGGCTGAACCTACAGTGCACACCGGGAAACGACGTGGAATGCGTAACCGCGCAAGTGGGCGCGGGAGCAAACGTAGTACTGTTCACAACCGGCCTTGGGACACCGACGGGGAATCCCATTGCGCCAGTGGTGAAACTGGCGACGAATTCGGGGCTGACTCAGCGGATGCGGGACATCATCGACGTGGATACGGGCGGAATTATTTTCGGGGAGAAGACCATTCAGCAGATGGGCGAAGAGATTCTGGAGTTTGTCATCCAAACCGCCAGCGGGGAGGCGCGCACCAAAGCCGAAGGGAAGGGCCAGGAAGATTTTATTCCCTGGAAAAGAGGAATCTCACTCTGAAGAAACCTGGCAGCGGCGCGAAGAATTTCAGACTGGACGGCAAGGTTGCCATTGTGACCGGCGGCGGCAGCGGCATCGGGCAAGCCATCGCCTTGCGTTTCGCGGCCAATGGAGCCGCGGTGCGAATCGCCGATATCAATTTGAAGCAGGCGGAAGCTACCGCGAAGCAGATCACCGATGGGGGCGGGCAGGGGACGGCGCACGCGTGCGATGTTACGGACCAGCGACACGTCCGGCAAGTTTTCGACGATCTTTTTGCGAAAGAGCGTATCGAGATCCTGGTGAACAACGCAGGTATTTCGCATGTAGGTACGGTAGAGAGCACGACGGAGGAGGATTTCGACCGGCTCTTTCGCGTAAATGTGAAGGGCATCTACAACGGCATCCAAGCATGCATCGGGCACATGAAAGCAGGCGGTGGCGGCGTGATCCTCAACATGGCTTCCATCGCGGGCTCCGCGGCGCTTGCGGACCGGTTTGCGTACTCGATGACCAAGGGCGCGGTGATTGCCATGACGTATTCCGTGGCCAAGGATTATGTGCAGCACAACATCCGGTGCAATTGCATTTCGCCGGCGCGGGTGCACACGCCCTTTGTGGATGACTACCTGCGGAAAAATTATCCGGGAAAAGAGCGGGAGATGTACGAGAAATTAGCCAAATCGCAACCGATAGGCAGAATGGGTGAACCGCAGGAAGTGGCTTCGCTGGCATTGTTTCTTTGTTCCGAAGAAGCGGCTTTCATTACCGGCGCCGATTATCCGCTGGACGGCGGCTTTTTTAATTTGCGCGGCTAAATCATGGATCTGCGGCTAAAAGGAAAAGTTGTTCTAATTACCGGCGGCGCAAAAGGAATCGGCGCGGCGATTGCGCGCGGTTGCTGCGCGGAAGGCGCGATTCCGGTGATCGTGGACCGCGATGAGAAAGCGGGAGAACAGTTACAAGCTGAGCTGCGAGCAAGCAGAGTGGAAAGCGGGCTGATTATCGCCGAACTCTCCGCTCCGGAAGCCTGTGCAAGCGTCATTGATGGAACCATCCAGAAATTGGGCCGGCTGGATGCGCTGGTGAACAATGCCGGAGTGAACGACGGCGTGGGACTTGAACACGGCAGTCCGGAGAAATTTGGGGCTTCGTTGGAGCGCAATCTGGTCCATTACTACGCGATGGCGCACCATGCACTGGGGGCGCTGAAGAAAGCGCGCGGTTCGATTGTGAACATCAGCTCGAAGACCGCGGTGACCGGGCAGGGAGGAACCTCGGGGTACGTGGCCGCGAAGGGAGCCATCCTGGGACTCACGCGCGAGTGGGCTGCCGAGCTTCTTCCGTACGGGATTCGCGTCAACGCCAGCTGAAGGAAATTGTATCGAAAATTCCGCTGGAAAAGCGCATGACCAAGGCGGAAGAGATCGCGGCTATGGTGCTGTTCTTGATCTCGGAGCAAGCGAGTCACATCACGGGCCAGCATCTGTTCGTTGACGGCGGATACGTGCATTTGGACCGCGCGTTGACATAACGGAGACAAGGGATGACAAATTCCCCGGGCACAGCGGCAGACGGCGGCCGATCTGCCCCCATCACGGAGCGCCGCTACCTGGCGCCCTTTATTCTCATCACCAGCCTGTTTTTTTTATGGGCCTTCGGCGTCAATCTGAACGACATCCTGATTCCGCATCTGAAAAAGGCCTTCGGCCTTACTGATTTTCAGTCTTCTTTTATCCAGGTGGCATTTTTTGGCGGCTATTTCCTGACCGCTTTTCCCGCCGGGCGGGTGATGGAGAAGATCGGATACAAAAAGGGAATCCTTGCGGGGCTTTTTTTGTGCGCCGCAGGGGCGGTGCTCTTTCTGCCGGCATCTTCTTCGCGGGTTTACGGCTTCTTTCTTTTCGCGCTGTTCGTGATGGCTTGCGGG
>QHZC01000397.1:0-2855 GCA_003224515.1 Acidobacteriota bacterium | reverse complement strand
TGGAAGGAAGAGCGGCGGGGGCGGAAAAGAGCGCGGGGAGCATACTGTCTCACGCGCATCTGGTGAAAGGAGTCGTCGCGCAGTTTTTCTACGTGGGTGCTCAGGTCGGAGTAGCGAGCTTCGTGATTCGCTACGCGCAGTTCTCCGTTCCGGGAACGACGGCGAAAGTGGCAGCGCTGTACTTGTTGCTGCACCAGGTCGGGTTCATGGCCGGGAGGTTCATCGGCTCAGGGCTGATGAAAAGGATTGCGGCGGCGAGCTTGCTGGCTCTTTTTGCTGGAGCATCTCTCCTTTGCGCGACAGTGGCTTTGTTGGCTAGCGGGGTAATACCGGTGTGGGCAGTCGTGTTCATCGGTTTCTTTCACTCCATCATGTTCCCTACGATCTTCGCCCTGGGCATCAAGAATCTGGGGGCGCTTACGAAGCGCGGTTCATCGCTGATGGTTATGGCCATCGTGGGCGGTGCATTTTTTCCTGCGATCATGGGACGCATTTCTGATGCGGCGAGCATTCAGAAAGCCTTCCTCGTGCCGCTGCTGTGCTACGTGTACATCCTTTATTTCGGAGTTCAGGGATACAAGCCTGCCGCCGTGACGGGCCTGGAAAGGACTTCCCTGGGAAGCGAGAGCACGCCGCTATGAGCAGACGCTACTGCCTGACGCTCGACTTGAAGGACGATGCAGAGTTGATTTCCGAATATAAGCGTTACCACGAGAAAATCTGGCCGGAGATCACGGAAAGCATCAAGAAATCAGAAATCGAGGACCTGGAGATTTATCTCCATGGAACGCGAATGTTCATGATCATGGAAGTGAGCGAGAATTTTTCGTTTGAGAAAAAAGCCGAGGCGGACCGGAAAAATCAGAAAGTGCAGGAGTGGGAGAACCTGATGTGGAAGTTCCAAAAGACTTTGCCAGGGGCGCGGCCGGGGGAGAAGTGGCTGCCGATGGAAAGGATTTTCAAGCTGGAAAGCTGAGTTCCATGGTCAGCGCTAGTTGGCAATGACCAGAATAGAATCTAATTCATCGCGCGATCCGAACGGTGTCTCGTATTCCGTCCTCGATCTGCGAAATGGCTTCGCGCCGAAACCCTGACCTGAATGCCGGGTCAAAAATCCCTCAGTGAACAGATCCGATAAAAACTCCGAACGCGGGGACGGTGAAATGGGTAAGGACCGTCGACTCAGGACCGATTGTCGGAACAGAGATCAGTGGCCTCACAGACTTTTCCCTGACTCCGTGAGCATCGAGCACGAACCTGACGATCCTTGGTTCGGCACTCATGTTAAGTACCACCAGAATCGAATCGCCGTTGCCCGGAGTCTGGCGCAGGAAACTGAGGACGTACTGGTTGTCTTGATCCAGAGCCAGATATTTTCCATTTCGCAAAGCAGGCTCGCTTCGGCGTAAAGCGAGCAGGCGTTTGTAAAAAGACAAAATGGAGCCGGGGTCCTGCGATTCGGCCCGCACACTGTATTCGGCCGAACTGGCTGGCACAGGCAGCCACGGGCGCTCAGCCGTACTAAACCCAGAGTTCTTCGATGCGTCCCATTGCATAGGCGTGCGCTCACCGTCGCGGCCCTTTTCCTGAGGCCAGCCGATTTTCCCGATGGGATCCTGAACATCTTCCTTGCGAACGGGATCCGTGGTTCGCATGCCGATCTCTTCGCCATAGTACATAAGCGGCGTCGCGCGCGTGGTGAGGAGAAGAGCGGCCATCAGCTTGGCAATCTGATCGTTGTGGACGCCGTCCCCGTAACGATCCCACTGGCGAGGCTGATCATGATTGCTGAAAAAATAGTGGGGCTGCCCGCCGGCCGTGTTCCGGTCGATTTCATTGAGCAGCTTACGGAAATCCGGCGCGGAAAGTTTGTTGACGTCGGCAATCTGAAAGTCCATCGGCAACTGGATTTCATCGTTCTTGCTCCCGTACATCTTGGTGAGCTCGGCGATATTCGGCTCGTCGGCTTCGCTGATCAATACCGGGTCCCCGGGGAACTCTTCGGCGACTCGCCGCATCTCCCGCAGGACTTCGTGTACCTCCGGCAAGTTGTCCGTGTACTTGTGCAAGATATTGGGATCGCCGTATGCATTTTTCCCCGGCAGGATCGGATCGTCGTGAAGATTGGGATCCTCAAACAATCGCGAGACAGCATCGAGCCGGAATCCCGCCGCGCCTCGCTTAAACCAGAAGCGCATGGCGTCGTACATGGCCTTCCGGACTTCCGGATTCCGCCAGTTCAGGTCCGGCTGCTCGGTATAAAAGTGATGGTAGTAATACTGATTTGTCGCCGGATCCAATTGCCACGCGGAATGGCCAAACCATGATTGCCAGTTGTTGGGAGGCTGCTCCGACCCCTTGCCGTTGCGCCAGATGTACCAATCGCGTTTCGGACTGGCGCGCGAAGAACGCGACTCCTTGAACCAGGGATGCTGGTCCGAAGTGTGATTGGGAACGAAATCCATGATCACGCGGATATTTCGTTTTTTCCCTTCACCGACTAACCGGTCGAAATCCGACAGTGTGCCGTAAAGTGGATCGATGGCCGTGTAGTCAGAGACGTCGTAACCGAAATCCACCAGGGGTGACGGGTACATCGGGCTAATCCAGATGGCATCGATGCCCAGGTCGCGAAGGTAATCCAGCCGGGAGGTAATCCCGTTAATGTCGCCAACGCCGTCCCCGTTCGAATCCTGGAAGCTGCGCGGATAGATCTCATAAATGACCGCGTGCTTCCACCACGGATCCTCGGTCTTCTGAAGAGTGTGCTCCGCTTTCGAACCCTGTGGTGACGCTTGCTGTGCCAGGCCGGGACCGGCGGCGAGGCAAACGCCGATGGCGACAATCGAAAAGAT
>QHZC01000398.1:18844-27953 GCA_003224515.1 Acidobacteriota bacterium | reverse complement strand
AACATTACTACGGCGCGCGAAGTAAATGCCTTTCAACACATCGCCGTAGAGCAGTCCCGATTGCACCTTCCTCTTCTGTTTGGCCTCGACGTGATTCACGGATTTCGAACGGAGTTTCCGATCCCGTTGGGCCTGGCCTCCAGCTGGGATCCGGAATTGGTCGAACGAACGGCGCGGATAGCGGCGCGTGAAACATCCGCGAGCGGAATTCGCTGGACATTTTCCCCGATGGTTGACATCGCAAGAGATGCGCGCTGGGGAAGGATCGCCGAAGGATCTGGTGAAGACCCTTATCTTGGGGCGGCCCTGGCGCGGGCCTATGTGCGCGGTTATCAAGGCGCGCGGCTGGATGCGGCTGACAGTATCGCGGCGTGCCCGAAGCACTATGTTGGCTACGGCGCTGCAGAAGGCGGCCGTGATTACAATGCAGTGGAGCTTTCCGAACACACTTTGCGGCAATTTTATTTGCCGCCATTTCGCGCGGCGGTCGACGCGGGCGCTGCCACGCTCATGAGCGCGTTTAATTCGCTGAATGGGGTACCGGCCTCCGCGAATCCTTTCACCCTGAAACAGATTTTGCGGAAGGAGTGGGGATTCCAGGGGCTTGTGGACAGCGATTGGACCTCTATCGCCGAACTCATCCCACACGGAATCGCCAATGATGGTGCGACGGCCGCACGCAAAGCCTTTCTCGGCGGTGTTGACATGGACATGGCCAGCAGCCTTTACCACGAAAATCTGGCGCAACTGGTGCGCTCCGGGGAGGTTCCGGAGGCCGCCGTGGATGAGGCCGTGCGGCGCGTGCTGCGCGTGAAATTCGGGCTGGGTCTGTTCGAACATCCTTATGTGGACGAGGCACGTGAAGCGGGCGCGATGGTTCAGCCGGAGAGTCTCGCCTTGGCGCGCATAGCCGCCGAAAGATCCTTCGTGCTGCTGAAGAATCGGAACTTCCCGGGCGAAGCGCCCGTTTTGCCGCTCTCGGCCGACGCGAAAACCATTGCGCTGATCGGCCCGCTGGCCGACGATCCTCGCGACATGCTGGGTTGCTGGTCCGGGCAAGCGCGGCCCGAGGACGTCATCACTCTGCGTTCTGCGCTCACGCAAAAACTTGGGGCGGAACACGTTCGTTACGCAAAAGGGACCGAGATCATCGGCGGATCGGTTGAGCAAATAGCGGAGGCTGTTAAAGCTGCAGAGCAATCCGATGCCGTGATTCTTGCATTAGGAGAAAGCGCTCCCGAAATGACGGGTGAAGCGGCTTCGCGCGCGTACCTCGGCCTGCCGGGACAGCAACAGCAACTCCTGGAGCAAGTCGTGGCAACCGAAAAGCCAGTCGTTCTGGTGGTGTTCAGTGGGCGGCCGCTGACACTTCCATGGGCATTTGAGCGCGTGCCCGCGGTTCTGGCTGCGTGGTTTCCGGGTGTGCAAGCCGGGCCCGCCCTCATGCGCACAATTTTTGGCGAGGCGAATCCGGGCGGGAAGCTGGTGGTGAGTTGGCCGAGGAGCGTCGGACAAGAACCTTTGTACTACGATGCCCTGAGTACCGGGCGCCCTACGGGTCAAATCGACATAACTCATCCCCCGAAGAATGCCGCCGACAAATTCGTCTCGCGTTACATCGACGAGCAGAACAGCCCGCAGTTCCCATTCGGGTACGGGCTGTCCTATACCAGCTACCGCTACGGAGACCTCAAGATCGAGAAGACACGGCTGAGTGCGCAGACACTGAATGAACTACTTCAATCGAGCGAGCGAGCCGCAAAGACGGTCATGAGCGTCAACGCGGAGATTACCAACACGGGAACACGAGCCGGAGAGGAAACCGTCCAACTTTACTTGCGGTTACAAGGAACTAGCATCGCGCAGCCGGTCCGGGCGCTGAGTGCTTTCCAGCGCATTGCGCTTGCTCCCGGTGAAACCAAAAGGGTGACGTTCACGCTCGGGCCCGAAGCGTTTGCCATATGGAACGATCAAAACAAGTTCGCCGCCGAGCCAGCGCGTGTCACGCTCTGGGTAAGTCCAGACTCGAGTCACGGCTCCGAAGCGACACTTCAAATCACAAAATAGGCAAGGATACCCAAATGATTGGCGCGCGCCCCGTTTCCCGAAGAGAGGTCGTGAGGATTTACGGAATCGGTTTGATCGCCTCACCGCTCACAACGCTGGCTGGTTGCGGGAAGCGGGCGTCGCGATCCTTCCCGGAGCCAAGCGGCGCGCCCTACCAAGGAACGGACGCCCAACTCCTGGACGAAATTCAGCGTGCGACTTTCCAATTCTTCTGGGACCAAGCAAGTCAAAAATCCGGACAGGTCAAGGATCGCGCCCTGGCCAATGGCCACGATTCGCGGATGATGTCGAGTATCGCCGCCACGGGATTTGGACTGAGTAGCCTGTGCATTGGCGACCAGCGTGGCTATGGCAAGTCTCCTGAGATTCTCGAACGCGTGCGCAAGACGCTGCGATTCCTGGCGCACGATTTGCCGAATGAGCGCGGATTCTTTTTTCACTTCGTTCACATGGACACTGGAAAGCGCTGGGAGAAGTGTGAGCTCTCTTCCATCGACTCTTCGCTCTTGCTTTGCGGCGTCCTTACGGCCCGGCAATACTTTGCCGATCAGGAGATCAAAGATCTGGCCACGAAAATCTATGAGCGGGTTGACTGGCCGTGGATGCTGAATGGTGGCTCAACCCTCTCCATGGGCTGGACACCGGAATCTGGATTTCTGAACGCGCGGTGGGAACACTACTGCGAATTGATGATGATTTATCTGCTGGCAATCGGTTCGCCGACGCATCCGATCCCGGCGAGTTCATGGAATGCCTGGACGCGCCCGAAGATTCAATATCAGGGAATCGAATATATTTCCGGCAACGATCCGATTTTCACGCATCAGTATTCACATGCGTGGTTTGATTTCCGCAAGAAACGCGATGCCTACACCGATTATTTCGAGAATTCGATCAAAGCCACCAAAGCCCACAGACTCTTCTGTCTCTCATTGCACGATCGCTTTCCCGACTACAGCGATGATCTATGGGGAATTAGCGCTTCCGACTACGTGAAAGGCTACACGGCGTGGGGCGGCCCGCCGGCGCAGGGGCCCATTGATGGAAGCATCGTACCCTGCGCGACGGGCGGCTCTGTTCCCTTTCTTTTTGACGATTGCATGCGCGTCTTGCGGAATCTGCGCGGGCGCTACCGGGAAAAGGCATGGGTGAAGTACAGCTTTGTCGATGCTTTCAATCCGCTCACGGGGTGGTATGACGCGGATGTGCTGGGTATTGACCTGGGAATTACTATGCTGATGGCAGAAAACCACCGCAGCGGCTTTGTGTGGAACACCTTCATGAAGAATTCCGAAGCGCAATTCGCGATGCAGAAAGTCGGATTTCACGCCGCTTGAGCAGACTCTTAACGTTGGGCGAGATAGACATGCTTCGTCGAATGAAAATGGCGACTTAAGATAAAGAAACGGAACGGTTAACGCTTCTAGAGATTTGGGGAGGGTGCCGGAGATAGAAGATGCAAAGAGACAACCCGGAAGGAGAATGACCAATCCCTTGCAAGACCAAAGACCGCAAGGGGTTGGTCACCCGAACAAACACACAGCATGTCCCACCCGCGGCACCCCCCTTCACAACTCGGGGGGATTCTTATCCGGCACCGCACCCAGCTCTTTCTGAATTAGTCGACTCTTGAGCAATCCATGCCATAACTTTGTCCTGCATTTCTTGTCTGGGCAGGTCGAGACCGAAGCAGGCGCGCAACATCAGGAATGCACCGCCGGTGCGCAACACCGGGATTGAAAATGATTACCGTGCTCACCGGCCGGAGCTTGCGTAACGGACTTTCCGTTGGAATCAAGCCTCGTGAGCAAAACCTGGTTATCTTAATGACTCTTGGAATCGTTCGGGTATAGGATGGCTGAATTCACAAATGGAGGATCAAGATGGCCAGAAAGACTAGGCTCACGCGGGTCGCGATGAAAATTGGGACGGCAATGGGCAGAGCGGATCGTGGAGTTCAAAAGGTCGCAAGAGCAGGATCGCTGGCTAAAAAAGAGCTCGATGATATATCGAAGCAAGTGGATGCTCTCAAGCGCCAATTGCAGAAAACCGCGAAGCGCTTGAAACGCGCCTTGAGCTAGATTGCAAACTTGGAATCTCGACAGGCAATTTCAGTGTGGTGATGGGAGATAGGGGACAAATCCGCGCGCTTTGGTCTTCAAGCGATACACGGACGTCGTCGCTGTGATGTAGAGCGTGCCGTAATCCGTGTCGCCCCAAGCGAGATTGGCGGGCTGCTCCGGCATCGCGATTGTCCCAAGGTGATGGCCCTGGGGATCCCACACCCAGATGCCTTTCGGGCCCGTCACATAGAGATTTCCATCTTTGTCCACTTTAATTCCGTCCGGCACGCCATCGCCTTTGCCGCCCGGCTCTGCTCCGAAAATGCGTCCATTGGCCAGCGTCCCGTCCGGCTTCCGGTCATAAACGCGAATGTTTCTTTCCTTGCTGTCATCTACATAGAAACGCTTTCCATCGGGGGAGAAGGCCAGCCCGTTGGGCTGGGTCAGATCCCTTGTGAGCAAGCGTACTTCGCCATTCGAATCGAGACGATACACTCCTTGGAACGGAATCTCCTGCTTCTCTCCCTTCACCAAGTCCAGAGTCGGATCGGTGAAATAGATCGCGCCGTCCGGGCCGATGATCACATCGTTGGGGCTATTGAAGCGTTTCCCTTGATAGCGGTCGGCCAGAATTTTGTAAAGTCCGTTGGGCTCGACCTGGATGATGGCGCGCAAAACGCTGGCACAGTCGAGAAGATGATGCTCAAGGTCATAGGTATTTCCGTCGGGGTCGCCAAGAGAGAGGACTTCCTCCTTGCGGCCGTCGGCCAGGTAGACGCGGAAAATTTTGTTGATTTCTTGGGGTCCCAGACCGGGCCTTCGGTAAATCCAAAACCAGTTGCCACGGTTGTAAGCTGCGCGTCGCGATCCAGCAGCTTCCAGAATTGCGACGATTCGGCAAGCAATTCGAATCGCCGGCCCAGCGCACCTGCCTTTAGAGAGCTGAGAAAGGCCACGGCGAGCAGCACCAGAGTGAGAACGGAAGATATCCTTTTCATTTTCGAGGCCCAATCTTGCGAATATATCTTGAAATTCAAAATAGCTGACAAGGGGAATAAAGTGAGCAAAACGAGGTCAGTAGCTAGTCATGCTCTTGTTGTTGTTTGCGCCGCGATTTTGTTTCGGATGCTTGTGCTTGGTTGTCCGCGCGACGCTCGCGAGATAGCTCACCAAATCATCCAGTTCACCACGGCTCAAGATGCCTCCGTAATCCGAAGGCATCAGCGATTTTGGCTGATATTCGAGATGCTCGAGGTCCGATTTCGTGAACAGGTGGAAGGTTCCATCGAGCGACTGCAATTGCAGTGAAAAATTATCTTCGTTGCGCGCGATGCCCGTGAATTGGCGGCCTTCCCGGGTGGTCACAATTACGGTTCTGGTTAGCGGGTCCAGGTCCTTATTGGGATCGGTAATCGCGCTTCGAATCTCTTCCATCGAAACATTTGAACCGTAGGAGGACAAATCGGCTCCGAGAAATCCACCCAAGCCGTTGATCATGTGACAGTTCGCGCAGCCGGCCTTTGTGAAGAAAAGCGACTTGCCTCTTTGCGGATCGCCCGGAATAGCAGCAGCCCGGCCTCCTCCCTGGAGAATTCGTAAGTAGCTCATCACCGCCTTGATCTTCGGGGCGCCCAGCGGGCCAAACCCGGGCATTCCCGCCCTTGGGATTCCCGCCTGCAGGATGCGCAGAGTCTCCTCGTCGGACAACTGCTGAACTTCGGCGCGTGCGACGATATCGGGCCCGCGCTCGCCGCCTCGCCCGTCCAGGCCGTGGCAGGTTGCACAAACCGATTCGAACATTTTGCGGCCATCCACTGCGGCAGAACGGACAGGCTGATTTTTTTTTGCGGTAGGATTTCCCTTCTGCGCGCCGGCAGGCATCAGCAATGCGCCAGCAGCAAGAAGTAATGTGGCAATCGCGGCCGAGAAAAAGCGGTGCGAAGAATGCAAGATGAAAGCGGTGCTGCTACTGGTCCCGGTGCGGGAACGGATGGCGAACATTTGGCTCGTGGCGGCAGAAACCGGCTTTGTCGCGCTTTCAGCAGTTGAAAATAACATTGGGATTACAAAATCCCATTCACAATGGAACGCCGTGATATCTCATTGAGTAGCGCGTGTCAACCTGTTTCTCCGCGGCGAAATTCGAATGGGGCGGCTCGGAGTTTATGTTCCCGCGATACGCAGCGGGCTTGGAGTTTTCGAACCTCTACCACGAGCGTGCAAAACAGTGTTAGAGTCCGCGCTTCAGACTGACTTCCAGGAGGAGTCCATGACTAGATTGGTTCGTTTTTTTCGCCGCGTCTTTGCCTGCGGAGCACTTCTGGCTATAGCTCTTTTCCTGGCGGGAGTTGCGGGGTGGGCCTGGCCGCCTTCCGCGAAATCGAGCCAAGAAGCCGCGAAGCCGAATGACGATGCTTCCTTGCTCGAAGGATTCCGGCACGTCGAGGCCGCTTCCGTTTCGGATGCGCTAGAACAGATCGGCGGCCGCAAGATGTACATGTCGCATCGCATGCGTCCGATTTTCCCGACCAAATTTGCCGGCCTGGCACTGACGGTGCTGTTGAAGAAAGAAAGCAACCATGATCCTGACGCGCTCAAAGGGATGCTTACGGCGATCGACCAGGGATCTGCGAATTCCGTCTATGTCATGGTGGTCGAGGACGGCGCTGACATTGCGGGTATGGGCGGCTTGATGGGAACAGCCATGGCCTCGCGCGATTTTTCGGGCGCAGTGATCGATGGAGGAGTACGAGACACCGCCTATCTGCAGAAAATCGGCCTTCCCGTGTACGCCTTGGGAATCGTGCCTTCCACTTCGGTGGGCCATTACCGCTTCGCAGGAGCCAACATTCCGGTCGTGTGTGACGGAGTCGCGGTGACTCCCGCAGACATTATCGTGGCGGATGCCGATGGCGTGGTGGTGGTTCCTCGCGCCACGGCGGCGCAAGTCCTTGCGCTAGCCCAAGAGATGGACTTTAAGGAGCACTCCATGTACGCGTGGATCGAAAAGCTCAAGTCCATCCAGGAAGCGGTGAAGAAGTTTGGGCGTCTCTAAGGGCCAAAGAGTGATTCTCCCTATTTGCATTATATGATTGGGGCTGGAACTTAGAAGAGCGCCGTAGTATAGAGACTCTCACCAGATGGTTGATCATTTCATCGTGTGGGTGGATGCGCCGGATTTTTGCCTTCTGGTGCGTGCATTCTGGCTTGTTGCTACGGCGCTTTGTACGAGCTTCTTTCCGCGGCAGACGTGGGCACAAGCGCCGAGTTCACCTGCTTGCCGGATCGAATCCATGAACTTTGAAGGCTGGCGCGCAGAAGAGATGAGCAATCCGTGGGTGAAAGTCACGATCGTGCCGCAGCTCGGCGGACGCGTGATGCAGGTCACCTTCGCAGGCCACACCTATTTATTCGTGAATCCAAAGTACAAAGGGCAATACATCCCGCCGAGCAGCGAGGTGGCAAAGGGCCGCTGGATTAATTATGGGGGCGACAAAATCTGGCCGATGCCGGAGGGAACAGAGGACGAGCAGCATTGGGCCGGTCCCGTCTCGGACGCCCTCGACGATGGGGACTACTCTTTCAAGATTCTGTCTCAGGATTCCAGATGCACGGTGAGGCTCGACGGGCCACCTGATCCGAAAACGGGGCTGCAATACGCTCGTGAAATCACGATCGGCGGGAATTCACCAGGGATTTCATTCCATGCGGTGATGAAAAACATCACCGGCCACCCGATTCGGTGGTCGATGCAATCGGTCACGCAATTCGACACGGCAGAAGCTGGGAATCCTGGAGAGTTCAATCATGAGTTTTGGGCTTTCACTCCCGCAAACCAACACAGCGCGTACTTCAATCAATATCACGTTCGCTCCGGCCTTGCGGATGATCCTTCCTTTGCGGTGAAAAATGATCTGTTCACACTGCATTGGCAGTATTTGCAAAGTGAAGTTTGGGTGGATTCGCCGGGTGAATGGCTCGCGGTCGTCGACGGCACGGCGCGTTACGCCATGGTGGAGCGCTTTCCTTATATCAAAGGAGCGGAGTATCCCGGCAAAGCGACGGTGATTTTCTACAAGAACGGTCCTTCGCTGGTGCTCGGTGACAAAGGAATTCCCTACGTCACGTCTGCGAATCCGGAAGACCGGCTTCACTACATGGAAGCCGAGGTGAACAGCCCGATGGTGCGGCTGCAGCCCGGAGAGACGTACGCGCTGGACACCCATTGGTTTCCAACGCGGGTGGGGAAAGAATTCAAGACCATGATGGATGCCGGGGTGGTAGCGAGTTCGCTGACGGTTTCCTCCACGGACAACGGCATCCTGCTTTCCGGCATTTTTGGGGTGTTTGTGCCGGGAAAGCTGGAGGCACGGCTCTTCGACAGGCATGGAGCGCCGATTGCGAACATCCCGTTGCAACCGGTGAGTCCGGCGGAAGTCGTAGAGTTGCGCGTGGAACTTAAAGTTCCGGCACAAACCGCGCGGGTTTCTCTTCACGTGATGGATCGGCAGGGGAACGACCAGGGTTCGCTCGGCGAAGTCCGGGTCTCAGCAACGGACAGGAGTTCGTAAGAAGATGCGGTTCGGTCTGGGAGCGCTCTGGATGACCGTCGTCTGCGGATCCCTGGCCGCCGCGCGGGCGCAAGAGGCGGGCACCGTTTCCGTTTCCACCTCGATTGGGGTGGCGGCGGAAGCCCTTGCCGCGCAGCCGGTGGGGGCAAATTGGCTTTCCTACAATGGGGATTATACGGGCCGCCGCTTCAGCAGCCTCGATCAGATCAATCCGAAGAATGTGGGTCAACTCCGCGCGCAATGGGTATTCCACGCGCCCAATTCGAATAGCCTGGAAGTCACGCCGGTGGTTTTCGACGGACTCATGTTTGTCACTTCCGCCAACGATGCCTATGCTCTCGATGCGCAAACCGGCCGAGACATCTGGCACTACTCGCGGCCGGTTACCGAAGGGCTGATTGACGATGC
>QHZC01000398.1:16001-18608 GCA_003224515.1 Acidobacteriota bacterium | reverse complement strand
TGCGTGGCGATTCTGGACGATTCCCGGGCCAGGCGAGTTTGGCTCCGCAAGCTGGCCCGGCGAACTCTACAAGCGCGGCGGCGGCACCACGTGGATGCCCGGCACGTACGATCCGGAACTCAATACAATTTATTGGGGCACCAGCAATCCCGCTCCGGATTTTGACGGCGGCCCCCGCCCGGGAGACGACCTCTATACCGATTGCGTCCTCGCCTTGGACCCCGATACGGGAAAGCTCAAATGGTATTTTCAATTTACGCCGCACGACCTATTTGACTACGACGCGACGGAAACGCCCGTCCTCGTCGATGCCAGCTACCAGGGCCAGCCGCGAAAGCTGCTCGTAGAAGCAAATCGCAACGGCTATTTCTACGTGCTGGACCGCACCAACGGACATTTTCTCTCTGCATTTCCTTTCGTGGAAAAGCTGAATTGGGCCAAGGGAATCGACGCTCAGGGCCGGCCGATTCGAACCGGCGTGCAACCCACGGCAGAGGGGGCCCGGACCTGCCCCGGATTCAGCGGAGCTACCAACTGGTACTCGCCTTCTTATAATCCCTCGACTCGCCTTTTCTATTTTCTGGCGGAGGAAAACTGCAATCTCTTCTTTTTGAAGCCGGAGGAGTTTGCCGAAGGAAAGACGTATTACTCGACGGGAGCGCGCCACAGCCCTGGTGACCACGCCCAGAAGATTTTGCTCGCCTACGGTCTCGAATCAGACAAGCCTCTGTGGCGATTTCCCCAGGTGGGTTCGGGGCATTCCGCCGGCGGAACGATGACTACCGCGGGCGGTCTTCTCTTTTTTGGCGATGACGCGCAGTCCTTCGAAGCCGTGGACGCGCAGACGGGCACGCCGCTGTGGCACTTCAACACCGGCCAAGGCATGCACGCCTCGCCGATGAGCTACGCGGTGAACGGGAAGCAATATGTGGCCATCGCTGCGGGGAGCGACATTTTCAGTTTTGGGTTGCCTTAGGAAACAGACGATTTCAAATCATTTTTACTCCAAGGAGGAATTTGAAATGTTTTTCACTCGCAGCACAAGAAGGAGCTTTACCGCTCGTCTCGCCGCGCTTTTGCCGGGCCTCGGCTTTGCGGGAATGGCGGCTGCAACACCAGCATGGGCCGCGCAAAGTACCGGCGGGGTCCAGAAACTGGACGGCGATGGAAAACCTGCCGGCAAAGGTTTTATCACTCCGCTGATCATTCACAACGGGTTGATCTATATTGCCGGACAAGGCGCTCATTCGCGTGGCAACAAATCGGACGCCGGCAAGACGCCGACGATCGAAATGCACACCCAAATGGTGATGGACGGGGTAAAGGCCGTCGTTGAGGCGGGCGGCGGCACCATGGACAGCATCCTGCAGCTCACTGTATACCTGGCGAAGCTGGACTATTACGATGGCATGAACTCCGTGTTCAAGACTTACTTTCCGAACGGCGGTCCGGCTCGCACCACGGTTGCCGTTGCTGGATTGCCAGGCGAATCGCTGGTGGAAATTAACTGTATTGCTGCTGTTGTGCGCGACGCAAAGAAGGGGGCGTAAGCCGATGGCATTCAACGATAGCTGGAATCGCAGAACCTTCCTGGGCACGCTCGGCGCGCTGGTGGGAACGATTTTCAGCGGACGCAGGGCGTTTGCCTTCCCCGCTGCTGCAGGTGGCAAAGCCGCTCCCGTTTCCGGCTTCGGCGCAACCGGAAACGTCTACGAAGAATTGGGCGTAACCACGGTCATCAACGGACAGGGAACCATGACTGTGCTGGGCGGCTCCCTGATGCGACCCGAAGTCGAAGCCGCGATGGCTTTGGCGGGCCGCCACTTTGTCAGCATTCCAGAGCTGGAAGTCGCCGCGGGCAGACGTATCGCCGAAATGCTCAAGCTCCCGGAGGGATACGGCGCCATCGTCACTTCGGGGGCCGCCGCAGCGATGCAGTCCGGTCTCGCCGGCATCCTCACGGGGGACAATCCGAAGTTTATCGAGCAGTTGCCGGATTTAACGGGCATGAAATCGGAAGTCATCATTCAAAAGTCGCATCGCAATCCTTTCGACCATCAGTTGCGCTCCACCGGGGTGAAGCTCGTGGTCATCGAATCCCGCGACGATCTGAAAAAGGCAATCAATCCGCAAACCGCCATGATGCACTTCTCAAACTTCGCTGATGCCGAAGGGCAGATCAAGGTCGAAGAATGGGTCAAGCTGGCGCATGAAAATCAGATCCCGGCGTTCATTGACGCCGCGGCAGATACGCCTCCGGTCTCGCACTTGTGGGATTACGCAAACATGGGCTACGACCTCGTGGCCTTCAGCGGTGGAAAAGCAATTCGCGGGCCGCAATGCGCGGGTCTGCTGGTCGGCAAGAAGGATCTGGTCGCCTACGCTCTGCTGAACAACAGCCCGCACGAAGACACACTCGGCCGCAGTCAGAAAGTGGGCAAAGAAGAAATCATCGGGATGGTTAAGGCTCTGGAATCCTATTTGAAGGAAGATCATGAAGCGCTGAACAAGGAATGGCAACGCCGCCTGGATTTCATCTCTGGCCAAGTTACAAAGATTCCCGGGGTGACAACTTCATTCCCCGCCCCGGTAATCGCGTACCATGTC
>QHZC01000398.1:15132-15994 GCA_003224515.1 Acidobacteriota bacterium | reverse complement strand
AAGCCACCGCTGCCCTGAGCAGTGGTAAACCGTCTGTTGTTCTTTCTTCGGGAGAGCATGGCGAAGCCTTGTCAATGAACTCCTTCATGTTGCAGCCGGGAGAGGAAAAAATCATTGTCCGGGAATTGATAAAGGTCTTGAAGTCACACGTAGCGTGAACGAATTAGACCCATTCTTCGCAACTTGGGTGATAACGCCTTCTCGGGCTCGGCGTGTGTCCTCAAACTTTTCGCATCACTGGGGCCTCCATGGCTGACCATGTGAAAAGCCGCGTGCGCTGGTTCCTTGTCTCTTGGCTTTTCATCCTGAGTGCGGTTGCGTACCTCGACCGAATCAATCTTTCGATCGCCGGAAGTTTCATTGCTTCGGAATTCCACCTCACTAACGTTCAGCTGGGATCGCTTACCAGCGCCTTCTTGATGGGTTATGCGCTCTTCCAAACCGTCGGAGGGTGGTTGGCCGACCGCCTCGGTTCGCGCCGCGTACTCGCTGTCGGAGTGTTGTGGTGGGGCATTTTCACTTCCCTCACTGCGGCCGTCCCCTCTGCGATTGTTTCTGCGGTTCTAGTTCTTGCAACGGCACGATTTCTTCTGGGGGCTGGGGAAGCGGTCCTTTTCCCCGCTTCCAACCAATTTGTCTCACGTTGGATTCCTTCCGAGGAGCGGGGAAAAGCCAACGGCCTGATTTTCGCCGGCGTGGGTGTAGGTGCGGGCTCCACACCATTTCTCATTACCTACATTATGGTTCACTACGGCTGGCGGTGGTCTTTTTGGATGAGCGCCATCATAGGATTGGCTGCCGGTGCCATCTGGTACGTGGTTGCGCGGAACACTCCCGAAGAGCACGACAGGGTCTCCCCTGC
>QHZC01000398.1:0-15031 GCA_003224515.1 Acidobacteriota bacterium | reverse complement strand
CTCGCCTACTTTTGTTTCGGTTATGTTGCTTGGATTTTTTTTACCTGGTTCTTTATTTATTTGGCCAAAGTCCGGGGATTGAATTTGAAGGCCAGTGCGTCCTATACGACGCTGCTTTTTCTTTCTATGGCAGCGTGCAGTCCGCTGGGCGGCGCGATCAGCGACAAGCTCACCAAACTACACGGAAAACGTATCGGGCGATGCGGCATTGCCGTTTTTGCGCTCCTTTTGACCGCCGTCTTTCTTACCTTTGGTTCGCAAGTGCAGAGCGCCGGGCTGGCCAGTGTCGTTCTCGCCGGGGGCGCAGGTGCACTGTATCTTTCGCAAAGTTCATTCTGGTCGCTCACGGCTGATATTGCTTCCGGTTCTTCAGGCTCCGTTTCCGGTTTCATGAATATGGGCAATCAATTCGGAGGAGCTCTCACCGCCTCGCTCACGCCCGCAATCGCAGCCCGGTTTGGCTGGACTACTTCCTTTTTTGTTGCTGCTGGTTTGTCGGTGCTTGGTGCCGCGGCCTGGTTGCTTGTCGACCCCGAACGCCCTCTGGCACCCGAAACAAAACTATCTCCGTCACTGGAAAAGGCATCCATCCGATGAAGATCAAGCCGAGAGACAACTGCCGATGGGACCTGGTCAGCTTGGGTGAAGTGAGGTTGCGCCTCGACCCGGGTAATTCTCGGATCTCGACCACGCGTCAGTTCCGCGCCTGGGAAGGCGGTAGAGAATACAACGTCGCACGGGACCTTGGCGATGACCACTCCCGAGACACAAGCATGGCAGTTCCTCGCATGACTCCGCTGACTAACATAGCAAGCCATGGAAAGGAAGTCTGCATTTCGCATCCTGCTGGGAACCGAATCCTGATGAGCGGTGTCTAGTCAGAACATGGACTTGCCATCGCGCCCACCTTCCCTTGCTACCGTTGTCTTGCTGACGCTCCTGTGCTGGTCCCGATCGTCGGGCCAAGATGCATTGCAGCTCTTCCACAAGATGCAGCGGGCGTTGGGAGGCGCAGAAAAAATCGCCTCCGTCCGCGACTTTGAGCAAACCGTGCGCGCGGACGCCTGGGATTACAGTGGAAATCCTATGGGCGTCGTGCACAAGCGAGTACGTTTCGTCCGGCCAAGCTATCTTCGCGTCGACCAGGTGGGCCGCGGCGATACCTGGGTTCTCTACTTTGATGGAACTTCGGGTTGGGAGATCTTGCCTGATGGAACGGTTGCCGAGCTTAAGGGAGGCGAATTGAGGTTCGCGCGAATCTACCTCAACGGCCTCGAGCTCAATACCTGGTTGGCGGACCGCGATCCACCCTACGTGCTCGGGTCGCCAGCGCGCAATGTCATCACCATTGGGCCCAAAGATAATTCTTTTCCTGCAAGCGAGATCACGCTCGATCCGCTGACATTCTTGCCCATCAAAGAGAAGGGAATTTCCCACGCTGATCCCGATCACCCCGCATCCGTCGAGACAAGGATCGGGCAATGGCAAGTGGTCGATGGAGTGAAATTTCCAGGACTCATAACCAAATTCCACAACAGCACCAAGCTGGCGGAGATCACGGTCGAAATGACGAAATTAAACGGCGGGCTCAAGGCAGAAGCCAGCATGGCTCTGCGTGGTGACTGCCGCACTCCTCAGGTACATTGTCTATTGGAGCCTTTTCAGCATCCTGCTAGAAGCTAAACCGCGCTTGGAGGTCCATGACTCGCCCGGATAGACCGTCCGAGGGCCGACCAAAACTCCCGGCGTTGATGATGTCCGTTGGGGTGGTAGCCGGGGCGAGAGGCTGAAGATTCAGAATATTGAAAACATTGAACAAGTTGGCGCGAAACTCCAACTTTGCGCCCTCCCCAAGGAATCGAGTGCTGGGAAAAGCAAAAATCTTACCAATGGACGCGTCGACGTCGGTGTAACCCGGACCAACGAAGATATTGCGGCAGCGGCAGCCGGGTCCGCGAGTGGTAACGTCAAACTCCGTCGAAGGACTTGGGAAAACTCCGTTGATCCATTGCTGCTTCGATGGGCTCTTGAGTACCCCACCAAAATAAGCGGCGGGCAAATCTGGGCAAGTGCCGTCGCCATTACGATCGTTGTTAGTGTCGCAGCTTCCGATTAAAGCAGAAAATGGAAATCCCGAGTGTTTATCCAAAATTCCACCGAGAGTCCACCCCCCAAAAGCGCGGCCCAGAAAATCGTGGCGGTTGCGTAGGATGGGCAGTTCCCAGTAGCCGGAGAGCTGCCAATGGTGCCGAACATCGTAGTCTGAGCTGCCCTTGTTGAGCAGTTGATTGCTGGGATCGGTCTGCTGGAAACCAATCTCGTACGACGAAGTGTCAATGGAATGACTCAAGGTATAGACGCTTGACACCGTTAGGCCACCGGAAAAGCGGCGCGTTACTTCAAAGATGCCGGCATCAAAGCTGGCGTTTACATCCGGCAACGGAATAAAAACTCTTCTGAAGCGATTGTTGCCGACGATTACAGGAGCAGGACAAGCTGGATTGGAGGGGCCGCATGGTACTCCATCTGGGCTTGCGGACTGGACTCCATCCACATTGCCACACGTTTTCCCTACCTGCGGGGGGTTACAGGGATCAAACGTGTCGCCCGGATAGAATCGATTTAGGTCAATCGTGCGGGCCAGCTTTCGGCTTCTGCTTCCCTGGTAGCCGACGGTCACTTGAAGATCATGGAACGGCTCGAGTTGGGTCTGGAGCGAATAAACGTAAACGTAGGGAGTCGGCTCGTTCGGGAGCGCGCCGAAGATATCGATCTTGGTTACACTAGTACATGCGGGATTGCCGCAGAGGGCCCCGTCGGGAGCCACTCCGAAAGCAAGATTGGGATTCGCAGGATAGCTACTGGCTAAACTGCTGCCGCCGATCGCATACTGGATGTTGGATCCCGGTGGGGGACCGACGATGGGTCCCGGATCGAAGAAGCAGCAGGATTCCGCCTGGGCAAAGAAGGGCGTGTTCTGGCGAACGTTAGAAAACAAGGAACCGAAGGGACGGTCGTAAAGAATGCCAAAGCCGCCGCGGAGCACGGTCTTATGTCCCCAGGGACTCGGGCTGTAAGCGAAACCGACGCGCGGACCAAAATTGTTTTTGTCCGCACTGTAGAGTTGGCTGACTACTTTAACGCCGCCATTGATGAAACCCTGAGTTCCAAAAATGTAGTTGCTCAAGACACCCTGCGCTTCGGTGACCGGAGGGAAGTATTCCCAACGAAGACCGAGATTTACTGTCAGATTTGGGCGGATCTTCCAGTCATCCTGGACGAAGAGCGAATAGGCGGCTGATCGGAAGTAGCGTTGCCCATTGGGTAGGCCTCCCGTTCTGCCATCAACAGCAACTTTTTCATCGAAACAGCAGGCGTCGTTGGCAAAATTCAAAAGGCCCCGGAACTGATAATTGGGCCGCTCGGCGCCACTTTCATTGTCATTGTTCTGCTCGCGGGTAATGTCTACCCCAAACTTGAGGGCGTGACTGCCATGCACCCAATTGACAGTATCCTTGAACGCGAAGGTATTTTGCGCAAACTTGGCAGGGGTGGTCCCGGCAACCGGGATACCCAAGAAAGTGTCCTGCAAACCGAAGCCACCAGCATCGAAGTCGAAGATGCGTATCTGGGGTATACCGAAATTAGTCTGGCCTTGTGGCTGAAGCTGGTTAAAGGCGAAGCGCGTGAAATTGAAGCGCGCTTCATTGACCAGGACATTCGATAGGATGCGCGTCCAACCGACAGTAGCGACGCGGTTATGCGGCTGGAATGTGATGTCCCCTATAGGCCTGTCTCCGCCGTTGATATTGTTGAGCCAAACGAAATAACTGCTGAAGGCGAACTGGTCTTTACCGCGAGTGTAGTCGAGGCGGCCATTGTATTGGTTTCCCGCGCTTGAATTAGGGATGGTGAGGTCGAAAATGCCCCAATCCGTGGTGCCGTCCGGGCCGTTGCCAGGAGCCTGACCGGTCTTGGGTGTGTTCCCTGCCGTGTACCACTGTCCAAGCTGACGGAAGTTGGGGTCACTCGGGTTGGTGACAAGGGAACAACAATCCACTTGTTTGGTCGCGGTTGAGATATGTGGGGTGATCCCGGGCGTGTTGAAGATCTTGGCAGCGAGGCTGCTGGGGTTCACTTGTATGACATACTTCTCAAACGCAGGAGTCTCCAATGTTACATCGCGCTTGGTAATGGTGTTAGACAGTCGCAGGCCATCGTAAGAGAAAAAGAAAAAGAGCTTGTCTTTTATGATCGGCCCACCAAGGCTACCGCCAAAGTCGCGATACTTCTGGTCGTTGCGCGTGGGACAGTGACTCGCAACGATCGTAAACGCACCCCCTTCACAGATGAGCGTAGGAAGCGTCCCGGTGGTTGGGCCATAGAACTTGTTGAAGGCGTTCAAGCCCTTGTCATTGAATTTGACGAGGCCGCTGCCGTGATAGTTGTTCGAACCGCCTTTGGAGATGACCTGCACTTGTGCACCGGAGTTGCGCCCCTGCTCGGCATTAAATGAAGCCGATGTGACGATAATCTCCTGGACGGACTCCTGATTCGGAGTAATAACTGCGGATCCCCCGTTGCTCAGGCTGTCGACGCTCACTCCATCGAGGGTGTAGGTGTTGGCGGTTACACGTTGACCGTTTGAGGAGATTTGCACCTGATTTTCCGTCTGGAATATTTCGCTGTTCGAGCCTCCAGGACCTACCTGCTGCGGAAGAGCAAAGGAGTTACCATTGCCTTGACGAGAGGCGTCGCCGAAAACGCCCGGGGTAAGGCGAATCAACTCATAGGGATCCCTGCCGAATTGCGGGAGTGTCAAAATCTCTTGCGAACTAATAGTGCTGGTGGTGCTGGCGTTCTCCGTTTGCAAACCTTCTGAGGATGCAGAAACCGTCACTGATTCCTGTACCTCGCCAACCTGAAGTGCGACGTCATAGCCTCGCGGCTGTTCCGCCTCGACAACGATGTCCTTTGAGATCGCTTGCTTGAATCCACTGGCCTCGACAGTGACGGTATAGTTCCCGGGTGGCAGTTCATTAATCCGATAGAAGCCTTGATCGCTGGTAGTGGTTTCGCGTACGGCGCCCGTGCTCTGGTTGGTGACCGTGACCTTTGCCCCAGGCACTACTGTCCCTTGCGGATCCGTAACAGTACCCTGGATGCTGGCCTTGAATTGAGCGTACGTGGACGTAGCAAACAGAGAGAGAAGAATCGCGAGAAGGGCTTTCAAACTCATGGCTTCACCTCAAGATCGACTTTTGCAAACATCTGAAAAAATACAAATTCAGTAAATCGATTTATCCGTTCTGATGAGCATGAAACACCCGGAGCCGCGTACGTGTCAAGCGGCTTTTTTCGACGACTACTGAAGCCGTGGGCCTGGAGGGGAGCACATTTTTGAACAAGTACAGACTCATTCCAAGGATCATTCATCCATCGGCAATTGAACCTCATCATTCTTGCCGCGGCACAGGGACCCCGAACCATCGATGACCTCGGATCAACGACCTAAAATTTGAATGCCATGTAGAAGAAAATTGACTGGCTAGCGTATTGCCACCCGTAAGATTCCCCTGTATACTTGCAGGCATGTCATTGAGCTTTCACCACTCCCAGAGGAACGCACATATTTGTTGTATGTGTTGTACACACCTGTCCTCTGGCGCCGGGAGGCTAATGATCTAGGAATCGCAACCTAAACCTAGCCTAGCTGTTGTGAAGCCCACCGCCAGAATCGATTGGCAGGTGGGTTTTTTTTGTTTCTGGCCAGTGTTTTTTTGGGATTTGAAAGGACAGGCATGGCAACGGCAACGCCCGAACAGCTTCCCGCAGTCGGCCGACGCGCGGGATGGAGCGAAGAGGTAGCCGCTTCTGCTAAGAGGCTCAACCATCTCCAAGCCCTGGAGGCAGAAAGCATCTACATTCTCCGTGAAGCCGCGGCGGAATTTGCCCGGCCGGTGATGCTGTATTCCATCGGCAAGGACTCATCGGTGATGTTGCGCTTGGCGCAAAAGGCCTTTTTCCCCGGGAAAATCCCGTTTCCGCTGCTGCACGTAGACACCAGCTACAAATTCCCCGAGATGATTGAATTTCGCGATTCCTATGCGAAAGAAATCGGCGCGGAGTTGATTGTCCACCAGAACCGCGAAGCGCTGGAGCAAGGCGCAAATCCTTTTTCACTCGGGACCCAGAGGTGCTGTGGATTGCTGAAGACCAAGGCGTTACTAGACGCACTGGCGGCGGGCGGCTTTAATGCTGCGTTTGGCGGGGCACGGCGTGACGAAGAAAAGTCGCGGGCCAAGGAGCGCATCTATTCTTTTCGCGATTCTCGTGGGCAATGGGACCCCAAGAATCAGCGCCCTGAGCTGTGGAACATCTTTAACTCGTGAATCGACAAAGCGGAAAGCATTCGCGTGTTTCCGCTGTCAAATTGGACCGAACTGGATGTCTGGCTTTACATCCACGCCGAAAAGATTCCCATCGTGCCGCTTTACTGCGCGCGGGAGCGAGAAGTGGTGTCGCGCAACGGGTCCATCGTGCTGATCTACTCCAAAGACCAACTTCTTCCCGGAGAGAAAACCGAATTTGTCAAATGCCGAATGCGCTCGCTCGGTTGTACGCCCTGCACAGGTGCGATCCGCTCCGAGGCGGATAGCGTTCCGAAGATTATCGAGGAGATGATTTCCTTTCGCCGGTCAGAACGTGAAAACCGCGCCATCGATCACGACGAAGAAGGCTCGATGGAGATTAAGAAGCGGGAGGGTTATTTCTGATGCTGTCCGCACTCGACACCGGCTTCGAAGACGGTTTCCACAGCTTTCTCGATCGGGATATCAACAAGGAACTGCTTCGTTTCACTACCGCCGGAAGCGTAGATGACGGCAAGTCCACACTGATCGGCAGACTGCTGCACGACTCTAAAGCCGTCTACGAGGACCAACTCGCCTCGGTGAAGAAAAGCAAGATCAACCGCTCGGGAGGACCGATTGATTTCTCCTTGCTGACGGATGGGCTGCGAGCTGAGCGCGAACAAGGAATCACAATTGATGTTGCCTACCGCTATTTCAGTACCTCGCGAAGGAAGTTCATCATCGCCGACACGCCTGGCCACGAGGAGTACACCAGAAACATGGCGACGGGTGCTTCGACGGCGGACCTCGCGGTGATCCTGGTCGACGCCACCAAGGGCTTGCTCGCGCAAACGCGCCGCCACACGCACATCGCTTCGTTGCTGGGTATTCCGAACTTGCTTGTGGCGATCAACAAGTTGGACCTCGTGGACTGCCGTGAGGACGTCTTTCTCCGTCTGCAAGAGGATTTTCTTGCTCTTGCCGAACGGCTGGAGTTCCCGGCCGCGAAATGCATTCCCATCAGCGCGCTCGGCGGAGACAACGTGGCGGTCCGAAGCGACCGGATGCCTTGGTATTCGGGACCCACGTTGCTGGAGCATCTGGAAACGGTGGAAATCCGGCCGACTGTCGATGTCGCTGGGCTGCGCTTTCCCATTCAGTACGTAATTAGGCCTGACGCGAGTTTTCGCGGATTTGCGGGGCAAGTCGCAGGCGGCATTCTGCGCCCAGGCGACCCCGTCCTGGCGCTGCCGTCCAGGCAGAAAACCCGGGTCCAGTCGATCGTTACCTATGACGGGGAGCTTTCCGAAGCTGGCTCCTCTATGTCGGTGACGGTAAAGCTGGAGGATGAAATCGATCTGAGCCGTGGCGACATGCTGGTCTCCCCCAGCGCGCCTCCGCAAGTGTCACGCCGCTTCGAAGCGATGGTGGTCTGGTTGCATCCGAGGCCACTCGAATTGAATCGAGCGTATCTCGTGAAACATACCGGGCGTCAAGTCAAAGCCAAGGCAACCGAGATTCGTTATCGCGTGGATGTAAATACTTTGGCGCATGCCCCTACGCATCAGCTGGAGATGAACGGCATCGCAGCCGTAGAGTTTGAAACCAACGAATCTCTTTTCTTTGATTCCTACCGGCGCAACCGCACAACCGGCAGCTTCATTTTGATTGACCCCATTGCCAATGCCACCGTCGGCGCCGCCATGATTTACGAGGCCCGGCAGCAGTCGCTCGGAGCGGTTGAATCTGAAGGAACTGCACGCGTTAAAACTGACCAGGGAACAGTCACTCTCCAGGAACGACAGCAGCGCCACGGATATCGTCCTGCGATTCTCTTGGTAGAGGGCCGCGGTGCGCTTGTAAAGCAACTGGAACGGTCCCTGTTCGAGCGGGGATTCGAAGTGCTTGTTCTGGAGGGTGACACGCTGTCATCCGAAGCCCTCCCTCTGCTCTTGAAATCGCTCTGGTCTGCGGGGCTGCTGGTCATCTCTTCCTCGACGGCGATTGCCCAGGCCAACCGAGAAGCCATTAAAGCGTTAGCGGCAGATTGCGCATTTGATTTAGCGGCCCTGCAACTACCTACTGACGACCGGGAAGCCGTCAGGCAAGTTCTAGCGCTCACGGAATCACTCCACACGGAAATCCGATCTAAGGATCAGATAACGGTGAATTAAAATGCAGCCTAATCCGAATCTCGAGAACGCGGAAGCGCTCAGCGCAGAAGAAGTCCTGAGTGTAATTCTCCGTGCCGACCCGGAATCGCGTGCGTGCGTGACCTGCAGCTTCCAGGCGGAGGACATGATCGTGCTCCGCATGCTGAAAGCACGTCTGCCGGAAGTTCCCGTTTTGTTCCTGGATACCGGTTATCACTTCCGAGAGACCTACCAATATCGCGATCGCATGGCCAAGGAGTGGGCGCTCAACCTGACCAACGTGCTCCCAAAAAATACCGTGGAACAACAGGAATCCTTGCTTGGAATTCTCAATCGCACGGATCCAACGCAGTGCTGCCAGTTGCGCAAAGTGGAACCCTTGATCGAGGCTCTCGGCCACTTCGAGATCTGGTTTACCGGACTGCGCAGAGAGCAGTCGCCAACACGAAAAAACCTCAAGAAAGTGGAGCAGCATCGCTTGCCGAGCGGCAAGACTCTCCTGAAGGTGAGTCCGCTCGCAGATTGGACGTGGGCGCAGGTGTGGGAATATACGGGGGCAAACGGCCTCAGCTATCTTCCGCAATACGACGAAGGATACGCGAGCATCGGCTGCCAGCCCTGCACGGCCATTCCAGATGACCCGAACAATCCGAGATCCGGCCGTTGGAGCGGCAAAAAACTGGAATGCGGAATCCACACATTCTCGGAGCGCGCGGAATGATCCACCTCTTGCTTGGGTTCTTCATCGCCTTGGCTGTGGGACTGACTGGAGTCGGCGGCGGGAGCTTTACAGTACCCGCGCTCCTGCTCATCGTCGGTCTTCCGGCGGGCGAGGCCGTGGGAACCGCGTTTGTATTTGCAGGCGTGCTGAGGCTCATCGCGGCCCCATTTTATTTGCTTGGACGGCATGTCCACTCGCGCTATTTTCGCCTCTTACTGCAGGGAGCCGTTCCAGGCCTTGTGCTGGGAATGTATGCGCTGCACTCATTGGCCGGCCACGAAGGCAGCCCGTGGGTGGTCATGTTGCTCGGCCTGTTGCTGGCCGCATCGTCGAGTGTGACCTTTGTTCCGCGGATGCACAACCCGAATTTTACGATCAAAAACGCGCATTGGTTACCATGGCTTGCCTTTCCGATCGGGGTTGAGTCCGGATTCTCCTCGGCCGGAGCGGGAGCTCTCGGGACCGTTCTTCTGCTCAACTATGCTGAAATGACGCCTCCACAAGTAGTCGGCACAGACCTGGTATTCGGACTTGTCTTGGCCATCATCGGAAGTGCCGTGCATTGGAGTTTTGGCTCTGTTAGCACCGAGGTTTTGTTGCAACTTCTTGCGGGAGGCGTGCCGGGAGTCGTGGTCGGGTGCTTGCTGACGCGCCGCTTGCCGGCACAAAAGTTGAAGGCGGTGGTGGCGGTCATCGCCATTTGTGCCGGTTTGCAGTTGGTCTGGTCAGGAGCACGGACCCTGGTGACCGAGCGCGCGGCAAACACAACCACGTCGATCGGCAAAATACGCGGGAGTCAACCGGTGGTGGTCTTCTCCCCGGTTGCCAAACCGGGCCTGGTCGCCGAAAGTGTCTTGGAAACAAAATGAAAACCGTCGTTCAGATTGGGATTGCCATGTCATCAAAGCAGCGCTTCGCTCCCGTCATCTCCCTCCCGGGTACCCTTGCCCGATTCTGTTGTTGACCCCTGCTTGCTTTCCCCTTGCACCGTTGTGGGCTTGAGTCCTGCTCCAAACTGTCCAAGAAGGCCAATGGAATGTGGGCACAGATGAATTTGATCTAAATTAGGGAGTCATCGAATGAGTTCTCGCAAAGTGGTTGGTTCGAATCTTCAAAAGCTCTTCGTCGATGGCCTTTTTGTAATCTTTCTTGTGGCACTCCTTGCCTCATCGGGACGCGCACAAGCAGAGGCTTGGCTCAGGGGTTTTGTAAGCGATCCGTCCGGCGCCGGCATTGCCGGAGCCGCTGTCAAAATCACAAATCTCGAAACCGGCGCGGAGCGCTCGCTCATGACCGATGACGCGGGGCGCTTCAGCGCCCCTTCGCTCGTCGTTGGCCGGTATGAAATTGCGGCATCCAAGCCAGGGTTTCAGACCGACAGAAGGACCGCGATAACCCTGGTCGTGGGTCAGCGCGAGGAATTGAACCTTACCCTTCACATTGGGGCGGTGCATCAGAGGGTGGAGGTTGCCGCGTATTCCGGAATCGTTGCCGTAACCACGGAAGACATTTCCGGCTTGGTCGGGGAACGCCAAGTGAAAGACCTGCCGCTCAACGGCCGAAGCTACGATCAGCTGCTTACGCTGAATCCTGGCATCGTCAACTACACCTCGCAGCGCTCCGGCAGCATCGGAACCTCCAACTCTGTTCTCGGTAACATGTTTGCCGTTTCGGGCCGCCGCCCGCAAGAAAATCTCTTTCTCCTCAATGATGTCGAATTCACGGGAGCGTCCGAGATCAACAACACCCCGGGAGGGACGAGCGGGCAATTGCTGGGCGTGGACGCGGTTCGGGAATTTGCAGTCGTGAAGGACACTTATGGTGCCGAGTTCGGAAAGCGCCCGGGAGCGCAGGTCAGCATCGTCACGTCCGGTGGCAGTAGTGAGATCCACGGCAGCGCCTACCTTTTTCTGCGCAACAGCGCGCTGGACGCGAGAAATTATTTCGATCAGGGCGCCATTCCGCAATTTCAGCGCAACGTATTCGGCGGTTCCCTTGGCGGACCTATCGTCAAGGGCAAAACATTCCTCTTCGGAAACTATGAAGGCTACCGGCAGCACCTGGGACTGGGCGGTGTGACGTTGGTGCCGGACAACAACGCGCGCGCAGGGCTTCTGCCATGCAGCGCCGTCACTCCCGCGCCCAACCCCTGCCCGGCCTCCGGTCTGGTAAACGTCGGCGTAGCCGCAAGCGCCGCTCCGCTCCTCAAGCTATGGCCGGTGGCGAACGGTCCCGACCTCGGGCAGGGGATCGCCGAAGCCTTCAGCCATCCTCTGCAAATTGTCAACGAGGACTTCGGCACCGCGCGCATCGACCATATATTCCGAGACAGGGATTCGTTGGCCGCCGTTTACACCGTGGATGACAGCGCGGCGAACACTCCCGCGGCCAATCCCCTCAGTTCCGCCCTCGTGTCTCTTCGGGAACAGGTCGTCAGCTTGAGCGAGACGCACCTGCTATCGTCTGCCGTGGTCAATCAAGGCACCTTCGGCTTTTCGCGCGGAGCATTCTATTTCACTGCAGACACATCCGTCAGCTTGCCTGGGTTTGTACAAGGCCGTCCCATCGGTGCAGTCGTCGTTGGCGGCGGAACAACCCTCAACGGGGCATCCCAGATCTCCACCGCCGGAACAAATGCAGGCAGCAACCTCTCGGCAGTGCGCAATCTGTTCACTGGGCAGGACCGCGTTACGGCAACCCGCGGCATCCACACCGCGGAATTTGGCGTGTGGGTCCAGCGACTCCAGGCCAATGACGCACTGGCACAAAATCAGTATGGGCAAGCGTCATTTTCGGATCTGCAGGGTTTCCTCGACGGCACGGTTTCCACGTTTACGGTCGCCCCCGTAGCAACCCCGCTTGGCTGGCGTTCTCTTGAGGGCGCCGTGTTTGCTCAAGACGCTCTCAAGCTGGCACCGAACTTCGAACTGCGGATCGGTTTCCGTGGCGAATTCACCAACGGCTGGAATGAGAGTCGCGGCCGCGCTTCGAACTATGTATTCGACTCGAATGGAGTGATCGTAACCAACCCTGTCGTCGGCAATTCTGCCTTGACCGTTAACAATGCGAAATTTCTGTCGGCGCCGCGCTTCGGAATTGCCTGGTCCCCCTTCTCATCGAAGACCACCGTGATTCGCGCAGGCTTCGGGTTGTACTACGCACTGAACGACAATCTTAGTTATCGCCTCGACCAGAACGGTCCGTTTAACACCGTCTTTGCCCTAAAAAACGTCGCGCTTTCGACCATCGACATTGTTCCCGGCGCGCCGATCCCCGCTGGCGCCAAGATTTCTCCTAGCGGCGTACAGCCGGATCTCAAGACTCCAACCGTGGAATCGTACTCTTTGAAGATAGAACAGCAAATCACGCCGAATACCTCGCTGGCAATCGGTTACGTGGGATCACACGGTTATCACGAGTTGCTATCGATTGATGCCAACGTTCCGGTCCCGGCGATTTGCCCGGCGTCTCCCTGCCCGGGGAACCTTGCTGCGGGAACTCTGTACAATCCTACAAACGCTCCTTTGGCCAACCCGCAGGTCGCAAATACGACGAGTTGGTTCTCCGAGGGCATCAGTTCTTACCACGGTCTCGAGGTCGATGTGAGCCACCGCTTGAGTCACGGCCTGCAATTCCGCGGTGTCTACACGTTCTCGAAAAGTCTCGATGACGGCGACAACATGAATACCAGCATCGCCACGAATTCTCCCGCGTTCACCATGAATCCGCTCCAGCCCAAATGGGACTACGGTCGGGCATCTTTCGACATCCGGCAGGTCGCAATCATTAACGCCATCTACGACCTACCCTTTGGACGAAACAAAGCATCCGGCACCGATCCGTTGCTGAACAGACTGAGCGGAGGCTGGCAAATCAGCGGAATCGCCACGTTACAGACCGGATTGCCTTTCACGCCGCAGATGAGCTTCAACCCCGCCAACGACGGAGACAGCCGCAACCCGATCCGGCCGTCATGGAATCCAGCTTTTACAGGGCAACTGGTTCTCGGCGGAGCGAACCGATACTTCGATGCGAACGCGTTCGTTGTGCCTCCCAAGGGGACCTACGGCCACGCAGGACGCAACATATTGCAAGGATCTGGATTGGCCGAGTTGGACCTGGCGCTCGCGAAAAAACTCTCATTGTCGGAGCACTTCGGCGCACAATTCCGCATCGATTTCTTTAACGTGCTTAATCACACGAACTTCAATACGCCAAACACAATTGTATTTACCTCGGCGACGGGCGGACCGTCTCCCACGGCCGGTGTCATCACGGCAACTTCCACGAGCTCCCGGCAAATTCAGTTGGGATTGAAGTTGCTCTGGTAATGGAATAACGAAGGTGCCGCGAAAGTACGCGTGGAGCATTTCTTTGAGCACGGCTTGGGGATAATTTCTAGGTCGGGCAGCTCCGCGTCAGTGACCCGTTCTGGTCATAGCCAAGCTATCAAACAACACCAAGGACATCTCTTCTTCGAAAACCTTCACCGCTTGCCCCAGTACAGACAGTTCTTGGCGGTGGACTGGACATGCGCCAGCCGCCTCAAGACCAAGTGCGCTCTCCCTGTGTCCCTTATTTTTGTGGGTCGAATGGTCTACCTGGGCGATGGCAACTTGGAAATTTACCTGTGCCTGGATGAGGTTCAGCTCGGCTTGGGCCAGCACGATCTGCGAATCAAGAACAAAGAAGACCGTCTCTGCTCCCAATTCGTACTTGCGTTCATCGGCACGAAGTGACCTCTGCGCGAGGTCCAGAGCGACTTTTGAGGCTTCCATCGAGAGCTTGGCCTGTTCAAGTGCATGGACAGCGTTGGTGACCTCGAGAGTGATGTTCTGATTGGTCCGGCGTTCCTGATATTGATCGCGACGGTGGCTAACAACGGCATCGGCGAGGCTGGCTTCCGCGCTGTGATTCCTTATGGGAAGACTCAGGGAAAGAATAGCGCCGTAAGCCGGGTAGGTGAAATGAAAAGTCTGGCTGAGGCCATCGCCAAGGCCGGTGGTCCCAATCAGCTGCGGGGGAATAGCGGTACTGTATTGGTTGCCAGCGACCCCGTTGCCCAAGTAAAAGCCGGAGAGTTCGAGGTCAGGTTTTAGGCTGTTGTGCGCGAGACGGATGCTCAACTCATCGCTTGCCAATTGCTGACGCGCAGCTTCAAATTCGGGACGG
Organism: Acidobacteriota bacterium; assembly: GCA_003224515.1. Classification (GTDB taxonomy): domain Bacteria; phylum Acidobacteriota; class Terriglobia; order Acidiferrales; family UBA7541; genus Acidiferrum. Next base: position 632 of record QHZC01000398.1, on the reverse strand, counting down.
TTGGCGAGGGCGCGAGCGAGTGCCGTCGGAATGTCCGTGTTGGGCAGGTTACCGATGGGCTCGGGCTGGTCAATAAGTTCGAGATCAAGAACACGGATAGCAGGATCCAGGTCGGCACCAACGATCTGGCGGAATTGATCTTCGGCTTGTTTCAGCGCGTATTCCGCCTGGATAACGCCAACGCGGCGCGAAGCGACTTGGGATTCCGAGCGGTAAATATCGAGTGGCGGAAGCGCGCCGAGGCCGAGGGCCTTCTTATCATGGTCGTAGCTCTTCTGAGCCTCTTCGAAAGACTTCCGCTGCACGACCAGGGATTCGCGGGCCAGGATGACATTCCAATAATTCTCGACGGTTCGCAGGATAATGTCATTTACTTCGCCCTGAAAGGAAGCACGAGCCTGCTTCAGATTTCGCTGGGCAATGAGGATGTGAGCGAGATTGGGGAAGAGGCCGAAGTTACGAAGGAGAGGCTGGGTGGCGGTGAATTGAAGATCAGTCGCGATAGAGGGATTGAGCGTACTCAAGATACTGTTTGTCGACAATTTGCTGGCACTGAAGGAGCTTTGGAAGTTCGTGCCGGTCTGAAACGTTTTTGTGTAGCCAAGCGTGGTCGCTTGAGACAGGGTGTCGAG
>QHZC01000396.1:14270-19842 GCA_003224515.1 Acidobacteriota bacterium | reverse complement strand
CGATGGCCCCGAGACTCTTCAAGTAGAGGTCCTGCACGTCAGCCGGAGAGGGCTTGAGAATCACTTGAAACTGGGAATGCTTGTACAAGCGATTGGGATTTTCGCCGTAACGTCCGTCGGCCGGCCGACGACTGGGTTGAACATATCCGACGCGGTAGGCATGCGGGCCGAGCACACGCAGGAAAGTTTCCGGGTGCATCGTGCCGGCGCCGACTTCCACGTCATAGGGCTGCTGAAGTACGCAACCCTGCTTCACCCAAAACTGCGAGAGCTGCAATAGCAAATCCTGAAAGGTGAGACCCTGCAATCTTTTCTCAAGTTTTACTTTAGCTTTCAAGTGATCTCCAAAAGTTTGCGCGTCAGCAGCCGCCGCTCGAGGTGGTGTTCGATCCAGCTCAACCCGGCTTCGCGTAATTCCGTAGCGCCGGGTTCGTTGGACTTCTCAATCTCCATACGATCCAGTCGTTCGCCAGCGAAACGCTCAGCTAGATTCAGCGCCGCAAGGTACAGTGGCTTCATTCCGGAACGACGGCACTTCTCGCAAAAGAGGCCGGGCTGGTGTGCGTCGTAAAAAGCTGGCTTGGCGCCGAATGCCGTACCGCAAACAACGCAGTGGTCAAAACGCGGCAGCCAGCCGCCCAGCCTCACTGTCCAGAAGGCGAAGTAGCTTAGCGGCAAGGTCCAATCGCTGGTGCGCTCGACTTCCCGCGTGACTAGCAGAATCAGCCGGAACATGGGTTCGGAGACTTCATGCTCCGGCAGAATAAGCTCCGCGATCTCGCTGATCACCGCGAGTCCGGTGCTGAGACCATAATCGCTTTGGGCCTTATGAAAGGACTCGAGCAACTCGGCCTGCTGGATGCGCACCAACTCGCGGTTTTCCTTCTCGACGTACCAGATCTGGACGTGCGAGAGGACCTCGAGCGTCGAACCGTAACGGTTCTTCAAAAGCCGGGCCCCGGCAGCCACGCCGCGCACCCGCCCCGAGGATCGCCCAACCCAGGGGAAATGTTTTCAGAATGATGGCTTCCGTTTCCCGCGCAGGCATGAGCAGTCGGCGCGCCGACGCTGCGCCGGACAAATTGCAGCACTCCGTCCGAAACGCGCGCACACGCAGAAGCATTGTAATTACCACACGCGCACTCTTCGTGCAATATTTCCGTGGAGAATTTCGCAGAAAACCATGCCGCGCGCCATGGCAGAATTGCATATGGCCCGCTTCGAAGCGAAAGGTTTGTTCCTACGGGGCGAGGTAAAGACAATGGATCAAGGCAATTACGGAGAGGAATTTGTTCTGTTAACTAGCGTACGCGCCACGCCTACATTATCGGACACTGAAAACATTTCCTCGCCCTTTTCATTTTCCGCGCGTTTCGCTACTCTCCTGCAGACCTCTACCCATGTTCATCCCGCTCAAGGATCTCAACCCATCGCGTACCTATCCCTTCACCAATATCACGCTGATCCTTGCCAACATCGCCCTGTTTATTTACGAGCTTGGCCTTGAGGTCACACTCCCCCGCCGGGCCTACGAAGCCCTGCTGTTCGCGTACTCCACGGTTCCTGCTCGTTTCCCTGCTTTCCTGGCGGGGCACGACAGCTTTGAAGGCTCCTTCGTGCCCCTGGTTACCAGTATGTTTCTCCATTCCGGCTTCCTGCACCTTGCCGGGAACATGCTCTTTCTCTGGATCTTCGGCGACAATGTCGAAGATTTCTTCGGGCACATACCGTATCTCTTCTTCTATCTCGTCTGTGGGGTGGGCGCGGGTCTGCTGCACGTGCTATTCAATCTGCACTCCAATTTGCCGGCCATCGGTGCGAGTGGGGCCATATCCGGTGTGATGGGCGCCTACATTTTGCTCTATCCCAGGGCGCGAATTCTTACACTGGTTTTTATCTTCCCTTTGCCGGTCCCTGCGGTGATCTTTCTAGGTTTGTGGTACGTCATGCAGTTTCTCGCAGGGATCGACGCCCTCGGACGCGGTGCTTCTGGGGGAGTGGCCTGGTGGGCGCACATCGGAGGGTTTCTGTTGGGGATGCTGCTGACGACGCTGGCTAGGCGACGTTAGAAGAGATGGCTGCCGGGTACAATTCAAGTATTACTTTAGTATGGCATTTAAAATGGAAACGAGCCTGACATGGCAAAAGCAGGAACGGGGCTGCCGTACTCCAAAAGTTGGCACAGTCACTTGTAGTGTTGCTGAGCGAGAGCTTCGGCCGATTTAGTGGCTAGCCAATCACCGACTTCGACCGTGTGTTTGTCGCCGCCGAGATCGGGCGTCGCATAGTTCTCGCGCAGTGCCGCCCGAACAGCGGTGCGCAGAGCGGCCGCTTCCGGCTTCCAACCGAGAAATTCCAGCATCATGGCGGAAGTGAGGACAGAGCCGAGTGGGTTGGCGATGCCCTTCCCGGCTAGGTTGGGGGCGGAGCCGTGCACCGGCTCGAAGAGGGACGTCTTGCCCGGATGAATGTTTCCCGATGGGGCTAGGCCCAGGCCACCCGCCAGCTGCGCCCCTAGATCGCTGATGATGTCGCCGAAGAGATTGCAAGTGACAATGACGTCGAATTGGCTAGGGTCGCGGACGAGCTCCATCACCAGGGTATCGATATACAGGTGTCGGGAATCGATGTCCGTGTATTCCTGACGGACTTCTTTGAAGACTCTCTGCCACAGGTCGTGGGCAAAGATCATGGCGTTCGATTTGTCACTCATACAGACGCGCTTCACGCCTTGCTGGCGGGCGTATTCGAAGGCATAGCGAATAATGCGCTCAACGCCTTTGCGAGAGTTTACGTCCTCCTGGACGGCGATCTCGTCTGGCGTGCCTTTCTTGAAGAACCCACCAACGCCGACGTAGAGGCCCTCGGTGTTCTCTCGGAAGATCATCAGGCGAAGCTCTTTTTCGCTGCGATCACGCAACGGCGTGAGCCGGTTGTCGAGGAGTTCCACGGGGCGAGCGTTGACGTAGAGGTCGAGCTTGAAACGCAGCCCCAGCAGAATGTCCGCCGCATGTTGATTCGAAGGCACGCGGGGATCGCCCAACGCCCCAAAGAGGATGGCGTCAAACTCGTCCCGCATCATTTCGACGGCTCCCACGGGAAGGCTTACATTCTGGCGGAGATACTTGTCCGCGCTCCAATCGAGTTCGACAAATTCCAAAGGCCGCCTGGCAGGTGCGGCTACGGCTTTAAGCACCTTCACGGCTTGTGGTGTAACTTCCGCCCCGATGCCGTCGCCGGGGATCACCGCGATGCGCGCCGCTGGGCCACCGTTTCGCAAAGGAATGCCTGGCAAAGTCTTGCCTCCTTGACGGCTCGCCTTCCTGCCGCCCGATGAATTGTGGAATGGAACGAGCGCAGGCTATTCTTTCATCAAAGTGAAGAATACGCCATCGGCCCGACTCCGGACGTTACACGGTGCGCTCGGCCCTTCTTGGGCTCAGGGCAATATGATCTACCGGGTGGAGGGCATTTTCCTTGGCGGGCTAGCCACCGTTCCTTGGTGTTCACTCAGTAGTTTGAAACTCACGGGCTTGGAGACGCATGCGTTGCAACCGGCCTCAAGAAAGCGCTGCTGTACCGTCACCATAGCGTCGGCCGTCACGGCAATCGCGGGGATACGACAAAGTCTTGGCTGCCGTCGTGGCCGTTCCACCCAGCCCGTCTTCATTGCCAAGCTGGACATCAAGCAAGACCAGGTCGGGCTCTTGGTGCCCAAGTGTGCGCCACGCGGTCTGCAGATCTTCCGCACTCAGAACTTCATGGCCTTGCGTTTCCAGCCAGTCACAAAGCAACTCGGGTTGTCTCCCACGACCAGGATGCGGTGTTTCACACTATCCCGGGATACCCAGGGACATCACGCGCCCCAGCTGCTTGACCAGCGCCTCCTGCCACGGTTGCCGTTTGTGCAGCAACGATTCCGCATGTCCGGGAAGATAATTCTGCTCTTCCTGGCGCAAATCCTTACTCATCAGGATGAACACGGGAAGGTCGGCCGTGCGACGGCTGGCACGCCACTGACTGAGCAGTTCGAAGCCGCTGGCTTCGGGCAAGACCAAATCGAGAATCGCCAGTTCGGACAAGTTAGCGGCTACCTGGGCACGGGCTTGGGCGCCATCCGCAGCAGTCGCCACTGTGTACCCCCTGTACGGCGCGCAGCACCTCAGCCCGGTATGGATGTCCGGCCTGACTCAATCCAGTAGACGCCACCAAGAGCCAGAAGCACGCCGAACACCTGAATCCACGAGCCTTGTTCACCGAGCAAGAGAATTCCGAGGAGTGTTGCCAACACCGGTAAGAGGTAGGTGAAGGCGCTCAATTGCGAGGCCTCCAAATAACGTAGCAACGAAAAGTACAAGACGTAGGCGACTGCAGAACCGAAGATTGCCATGTAGAGCATGGCGGCCCAGCCGGCCCAAGTGACGGCGCGCCATTGTTCCGCCGAGCCGAGCGCGGCAGCGCGATAAATCGCGACGGGCAGGACAATCAGCGCTCCTGCATAGTGGCTGAACGCCGTCATGGTCAAGGGGTTGTAGCGGCCCGCCAGTTGTTTGCCAAGCACAACGTACATCGCGAAACCGATCGAGCCAGTCATGGTGATGGCGTCGCCCAGAACGGATGGCGAATGCGCGGAAATACCGTTCTCCGATGCCAGTACGGCGATGCCCGCAAATGCAACGACCATGCCCATCGCTTTGCGCCCGGTAGCCCTTTCCAATTTGAAGAGCACCGCAAAGATCAGCGTATAAATCGGCCCCATCCCAACGATCACTGCGGCGTGGCTGACGGATGTATATCGCAGACCGACTGTGAAGCAGACCTGATTTATCGCTACGCCGAAGAAGCCCATGTACAGGAAAGTCCAAAGATCGCGGAGGGTGAACTCTGGCCGCCGACTCTCGGCTGCTTCGGCAAAGGCGGGCAGTCGCGAGCACAACGGGTAGACAGGAAGCATCATCGCGCCTGCGAGCACCACGCGAAACGATGCCAGGGTCATGGCCGGTAGGGACCGCAGCCCAATTTTCGCGGCGATGAAGTTGATCGCCCAAATGAGGATGACGAGACCGATCGACGCGGCAAGGACGGCGCGGCTTGGCGCTCGTTGGCCGGAGGATTCGACTCTCACCGTTCAGGCCAGGCATTCTTTGCGCACGGTAAGGTTGTCGATGCGGTCCAAGCGGGGTTCGAATCCCATGCCGGGACCAGTGGGCACGCGAATCGTGCCTTGGGGCGACACCGTGACCTCGGGCAGGATGATGTCTTCCTCCCAATAGCGTTTGCTGGCGGCCACATCGCCGGCGAGCGTGAAATTGGGAAGCGTCGAAAGCGCGATATTGTGGGCGCGGCCGATGCCGGATTCGAGCATCCCGCCGCACCACACGGGAATTCCCCGGCGCTGGCAGAGATCGTGGATGCGCCGCGCCACGGTGTGGCCGCCGACGCGGCCAAGTTTGATGTTGATGATTTTGCAAGCGCCCAGCTCGATGGCGGCGCGCGCCTGCTCTTCCGTGTGAATGCATTCATCCAGGCAGATCGGCGTGTCCAGCTTCTTCTGCAGCTCCACGTGACTGTA
>QHZC01000396.1:0-14159 GCA_003224515.1 Acidobacteriota bacterium | reverse complement strand
ATCAGCTTGATGCGCGGGAAATCCTGTCGCAGGCGGCGCACTGGCTCGAGATCTTTTCCCGGCTTGATTTTTATCTTGATGCGCTGATATCCGGCAGCGAGCTCTTTTTCGACCGCGGCAACGAGTTCGTCCAGCGATTCCCTAATTCCGATCGAGACACCGCAAGCGATCTCCTCACGAACGCCTCCGATGAGTTTTGAAAGCGGCATGCCCTTCTGTTTGGCTTCGGCGTCCCAGACGGCCGCTTCCAGTGCAGCCTTGGCCATGTTGTGGCCGCGGACACGTGCGAGCAGGCCCCACACTTCGCCGGCAGAGGCAAAATCCTTTCCCTTGATCAACGGCCAAAGAAAATCGCGAAGGATGAGCCAGGCGGTATCCGCCGTTTCTGGACTGTAAAACGGCGACTCGCCAGCGACACACTCGGCCCAGCCGATGACCCCGTCTAGGTCTGCCCGCACCAGCAGAATGCGGCGCACTTCCGTACGGTCCATGCTGGTTTCGAACGGGGCCACCAGCTTCATCCGCACTTCCTGCAGTGTGAGCTCTCGTATTCGCATGATCTCTCGGTCGATGTGCCTTCCTAGAAGTCGCTCCAGGGAGTAAGCAGATACGCCCGGTTTCCCGGCGCAGTGCGTAAGGCGACCGCGGCGTAACCTTTGGCAAACCAGCTCATGAACTCTTCGCGCAAACGCGCCTGGACGACGCTGACCTGCGGGGAACCTTGGTGCTGCCAGCGCTCGAGCTCCGCGGGCAATTCGATGATCGCGGGCGCCTCGACGAGGTCTTTGACGAGATTTTCGATGGCCGCCACAACGCGCGCAGAATCGAGGAGCCATTCGACCAGCAGCCGATCGGTCGCCAATCCGCGATGAAGCGGGCTGGTCGTGACGCCGTACAAGTTGGGATGATATTCCCGACAGATGGCGCCAAGACGGTTCAAATTGAAATATGCGTTGCGAAGCTCGAGCGGATCAAACGTCCATTGAATGAGCCGGATTCCTCGGCCCAAGGCTTCGCTGCGCTGAAAGAGTTTCAACCTGCGGCCAACGCCACGGTCGCGGTATTCGCTGTGCACCCCAGTCATGTGGGAATGCAGGTAAGGAACACGGTCACGCAGGCCGGCAACCGCAAGCGTGTAGCCCACCAGACGGTCGCCATCGAAGGCTCCAAGCACTTCACCGCCGGTATGCGCAGCGACGACAAACATCGTGGCCGGTTCGACTTCCAGGTCGGCTTCTCCCCAAATCTCACGCTGGAGTTCCACGCAACGATGGAAGTCATGGAGACTCTCGCATTTGCGAACTACGATCTCCTGGCTCATTGTTTCGTTCGCGCTCCGCTCATTTCTGGCAAGCGCGCCTTCCTTTCGGTCTTCTTGGCGGCATCCCAGAATGTCTCCATCTGTTCGCGTGGAAGGTCATTGAACTCGCGGCCATTTTTCCGGGCCAGCCTTTCCATGGCGCGGAATCGACGCGAGAATTTCGCGTTGGCCTTCTTGAGTGCGATTTCCGGGTCGATTTTGAAGAAGCGCGAGAGGTTTACAGCGGCGAAGAGCAAGTCGCCCAGCTCCTCTTCCATTTTCAGCTGGTTCTGATCCCTCGATGCTTTCTTCAGCTCTTCGGTTTCTTCCCGCAATTTTTCGAAAACGCCGTCGGCATCTTCCCAGTCAAAGCCGACGCGGGAAGCCTTGCGAGTAAGTTGAAAGCCTTCCAGCGTTGCCGGTAAGGCGCGGGAGACGCCATCCAGCAAAGAGACTTCTTTGGGCACGCCCTCACCGGCTTTTGAAGCACCTGTGTTATCGCTGGAGCGGCGCTCTTCAGCCTTGATCTGCTCCCAGTTTCTCAACACCTCGGCGGAATCTTTCGCGCGCGTTTTCCCGAAGACATGGGGTTGCCGCCGGATCATCTTGTCATGGATTTCGCGAATTACCTCGGACAAGGTGAAACGGCCTTCTTCGCGGGCGATTTGCGAATGGAAGACAATCTGCAAGAGAAGGTCACCCATCTCCTCCGCAAACTTGGCATCGTTCCCGCTTTCGAGGGCTTCCAGAACTTCGTAGGCTTCTTCGATGAGGTAGGTTCGCAGCGACTGATGCGTTTGCTCGCGGTCCCAGGGACATCCGTTCGCGGCGCGCAATCTGGCCTGGACAGCGACAAGCTTTTCAAACCATTGGCCCGGGGTTAATTGTTTCTGTTTTACGGGCTTGCCATTGCGGCGCGATTTTCTTTTTTTCTTCGTCTGTTTCTGGCGCGTAGGCATCAACTATTTCCGCTCTGAATCAAGCATTCCACTTTACGGTGCAACCGTAGCTTTGACAAGCACCGCAGATTCAATGGGCACGGGCGCCGCAGCGACTCGAGCTGGCAACCCGTGATAAACTCCAAGGGCGACAAATCGCTGAGGAACCTACCTTGTCCGATCACAAACAGGAAGAAGCGTTTCGCGTTATCGACCGGCGCCCTTTTACGGCCGAAGGGGAATTGCGCAAAGAAGTCGTCGAGGAAGAAGAGCGGGAAGCCAAGCGGGAGGCGGCGAAGATTCAGGCCGGGCCCCTCGCGGCAGCAAAACCAGTTGCTCCTCGGCCTCCGGCCGAGACCCCGAAGCGCGCCCCCGCGTTCGAAAATCTCGTCCGAATGCTCGGGAGCAACGCCGCCATGGTACTTGGCGCGTATGCCGACCCGCGCACTGGCCAGCCCGTGATCGATCCCGAAGCCGCGCGCGAGCTGATCGACATGCTTGACACTCTCTACGAGAAGACCAAGGGCAATCTTGCTCCCGAAGAAGACACGTTGCTACTGGACCTGCTGGGCAAACTGAAGATGACCTATCTGGAGATCAATCAGGCAGTTGCCGCCGAGGCCGCGAAAGCCAAAGCCAAGGGCCGCCCGTGAGAAACGCCTAGCGGTCTGAACCGTCTCCGCGTGATGATTGTTTCCAACGTTTTCACCATGCCTCTCGCTCCGCTAAATGTCACGGTACTCGGCTCTGGCACATCCATGGGTGTTCCCACCCTCGGGTGCCCTTGCCGAGTGTGCAAGTCGAACGATCCGCACGATAAAAGGCTGCGCCCTTCCCTGCTGATCTCCCGCGGCGGCCAGAACGTGGTGATTGATACCACGCCGGACTTCCGCCAGCAGGCGCTTCGCGTTGGGCTTGAACGTCTCGACGCCATTTTGCTGACGCACGGGCACGCCGACCACATCCTCGGCTTTGACGACATTCGCCCTTTCAACATCCGTCAGCGGGTGGCACTACCCGTTTACAGCAATGAAGAAACATTTCGCATCATCCGGCGCGTCTTCGCTTATGTTTTCGACGACAAGCCGACCCTCAGCACCGTGCCGAGCGTCACGCTGAAGGCCATCCACAGGCCATTTGAACTTCTCGACACCCCGTTTGTTCCCGTGCCCATGCTCCACGGAGACATGGAGGTTCTGGGATTCCGGTTTGGGCGGGCCGCCTATCTCACCGACTTCAGCAAAATTCCGGACACCTCGATGGCGCTGCTCGAGGGGCTCGACGATCTAGTGCTGGACGCCCTGCGAGATATTCCCCATCCCATGCATCAGACCGTGCAACAAGCGCTCGCACTCGTTCAACAACTCAAGCCGCGCCGTGCGTGGTTCACGCACATCGCCCACGATCTGCCGCACGCCGAGACGAATGAACGCCTTGTAAGAATGGGCTACCCCCACGTGCAATTGGCCCATGATGGCCTCCAATTTGAAGTGCTGTCGGCCCGGCCTGGGAAATTTCGCGCGAGCGCGGCGATTCAGGCATATTGCCAGCCGCCATGGGTGGGGCGAGGTCAACGAGATTGTCAGCCTTTTCGTCTTCGCAGGCCTGGGCGTCGCGTTATGCAACGTTTGGTCACACCAGCGTGCTGGCGATCGGCAATTTCGATGGCATCCATTTGGGGCATCAAGCGATTCTTCGCGCCACGGTCGAGCACGCTCATGCCCTCAATGCGGTCTCAACGGCCCTTACCTTCGATCCCTCGCCGCGGAAAGTGCTTCGCCCGGAGTCGGCGCCGCCCCGGCTCTCAACCAACGCGCAGCGCATGGAGTGGTTCAACGCGCTCGGCCTCGAGGCCGTGGTGGTCCTCCCCTTCACACTCGATCTCGCGCGGCTATCCCCCGATGAATTTGTAGAACAAATTCTTGCCCGCGATCTGCATGTAAAGGCCGTTCTGGTCGGCGAGAATTTTCGGTTCGGGCATAAGCAGGCGGGTGACGTGAAGCTGCTCTCCGAGCTAGGCAAAAGACATGGATTCAGTGTCGCGATTGTTGCACCGGTGGTTTATCGGGGAGAAGTAGTCTCCAGCACCATCATTCGCCGGGAAGTCGCCGAGGGCGACGTTTCCCACGCCGCGCGTCTTCTGGGCCGGCCCTTCGCTCTGACGGGTGAAGTGATCAGCGGCACGGGCACAGGCCGCCGCTTCACCTTCCCTACCCTGAACCTTGCAGCGGAACAGGAATTAATCCCTGCTCGGGGCGTCTACATCACGCGCTCGTGCCTTGAAGGAGAGACCCGCAGCCACCGCTCGGTCACGAACATCGGCATGCGGCCGACGTTTAACGGGTCCGCGCTCAGCGTCGAAACGCATTTGCTCGGCGCTCCGTCGGCGGTGACACCCAAGCAGATGGAAGTGCGATTTTGGAAGCGTCTTCGCGAAGAGAAGAAATTCAGCGGCCCCGAAGAGCTACGCGAGCAGATCGCCCGCGATATTGCCCGCGCGAATAATTTTTTTTCGCGCCTGCGCCGGTGGCGCACCCTCCACCAACCTGCCTGAACCCGCCGAAGTCTTGCGCATTGAAAGGGCAGCCGCAGACCTACATCGAGCGCAGGTTCCCACTACTGCTTCCCGATTTGGAGTCTGAGTTCAGATCCGGCGAGAGGATACCCATCACGTGCTGAAGAAGCGGCCACAACGCTACAGCAAGGGCCACAGCCGCTAGCAGCAGAAGGCGGGGACGTGCAGATCGCGAAGTTTCAAATTGGGGGTCCATACTGGCTTAGACGCCCGAGGGTGAGGAGAGTTCCTGAGAGAAAGCTCTGACAAGTCGCGCTATTCCTTTGCTTTTTGCAGACACTCGGCGCAGTAGCCGCCGACTTCAGTGCGGGAAACCGTGACCTTCATGTGGAAGTCGCGCGCAATCTGTTCCTTCAATTGTTCGTACAAGCGGCTTTCGAATTCGCGGACCTTCCCACAACGCAAGCACGCTACATGAATGTGATCGCGCGGCCCATGAGTTTCGTAGTAGTGCCGGTCCCCGCGGAGATGCAGCAAGTCTAGCTCGTCGATGAGACCTTGCTTCTTGAGCAGATCAATGGTGCGGTAAACGGTAACCAGGTGAACGCCAGAGTCGATTTTCTGCGCGCGCTCGAGAATTTGATCGACATCCAGATGCTGTTCCGCATCGTCCATCACCTGCAAAATGACGCGGCGTTGCCGGGTCATGCGGATGCCACGGGCTGCCACAGCCTGCTGAATCTTACCGGTTGTCTCGGCGGTATTGAGGCGCTCGCCGGTGGAAACCCGGTGGGAAGGTGAAGCAGACATTTGCAGTGCTCCGCTCGTGCGGGCGTCGCGACTCACGAATGGGTCGGAAGCATCCGCACCACGTCATTGTACATAGCGTAAGCGAAGAGGACCAACAGGAACACGAAGCCGACCTGTACGAAGCGCTCCTTGAACGCCAGGCTGAAATCGCGGCGGCGGATCCCTTCCAGGGTGAGCAAAAGGATGTTTCCGCCATCAAGGATGGGGATGGGCAGCAGGTTCAGGATGCCCAGGTTCACGCTGATCAGAACCATCAACGAAATCACCGCCAGCGGTCCCTTTCGCACGGCTTCGCCCGCGGCGCGCGAAATCCCTACCGCGCCCTGAAGCTGCCTGACGGAAACACGCCCGCTGAAGAGTTTTCCCACGACTCCGATGGTCTCCTGGATGCGTTCACCGGTCATCACAAATGCGTCGCGAACGCCATCCGAGAAGGAAACACGACGGTAGGAGGTCGGGTCAAGGACGGCCACTCCCACCTGATAAGTGGTTTCGCCGGACTCCGCGATGCCTTGCTGAGGCGTCACGTCGGCGTGGATCAATTGGCCCTTACGTTCCACGTCAAGTTTTACGGCTTTCCCGTTCGAGCCGCTCACACGCTCCCTGAACTGTCCCCAGTATTCTATTCTCTGCCCATCCACAGCGCGGATAACGTCGCCCTCCTTGAGTCCGGCGCGTTCCGCTGGAGTTCCGGGAGCGACTTCGTCGAGGACCGGTGGAAGCGGCGGATAGCCGAGGATGCGCTCCAGTGTCATGCCAGTAGTAAGCGTCAGTTCCACGCTGCGCTTGGTCCCCGCGTTCTCGACTTCCAATTTTAGCTTGTCGCCCGGCGCCGCTTGCTTGATCGCTTTCTGGGCTTGCTCCCAGGTGGGATTCTGGACCCCATTGATGGAAAGGAGTTTGTCGCCTACTTGCAATGGGCTCACTTGTCCGGCCTTCTCTGCCGGTAACGCGACGACCTGCGCGGGTAGATCATAGAAAGACGAATACGGCAGGCCCACGGGGACAAACAATGCCGCGAGGAGGAGAATTGGAAAAATCAGATTGACCGCCGGTCCAGCAAAGGAAATCAGCGCTCGCTGCCAGCGCGGCTTGCTCATCAATTCGTCCGGGGCGCCCGTCGGGGCCACGTCATTCGAATCCACTTCGGATAAATCCTGTCCGGCCATGCGCACATAGCCGCCAAATGGCAGCGCACTCACGCGGTAGTCCGTTGCGCCGCGTTTCCATCCAAAAAGACGCGGACCAAACCCAATCGAGAAAACGTCCACGCGCACGCCAAAGAATCGCGCCATTCTCCTTACCTTGTTGACGCCGCCGCGGCCGTGACCGCCAGCCGCTCTACTTCTTCCCTGGCCATTCAACGCGCTTCGGCATCCGCCGTAACCACATCCTCTATCTTCTCAAATCGCACGCATGGTGTCCGCCCAAGCACACGCTCTATTACTTCCGGGATACCCAGAAACGGATGCCGCCGTTCGAGAAACGCCGCCACGGCAACCTCATCCGCGGCATTCAAGGCGCACGGCAACGCGCCGCCCTTCTGCAACGCTTCCCGGGCCAGACGCAGACAGGGAAACCGCCTCATCGAGGCCTTCTCAAAATCCAGGCGCCTCAACTTCGACCAATCGAGAGCTACTTGATTGGATGCGACGCGCTCCGGATAGGTTAACGCATATTGGATGGGCATGCGCATGTCCGTTGGGCCAAGTTGTGCTAAAACGGAACCGTCTACGAATTCCACCATGGAATGAATCGTGGACTGCGGATGGACCACGACGTCGATTTGCTCCGGGCGCATGCCGAAGAGCCAGCGAGCTTCGATAATTTCGAAGCCTTTGTTCATCATAGTGGCGGAATCGATAGTGATGCGATTTCCCATGCGCCAGTTGGGATGGGCAAGAGCTTGCTCGGTGGTGACGTTTGCCAGCGCCGCCAGCGGCGTCTTTCGAAACGGACCGCCCGACGCCGTCAGGACCAGCCGCCGCACTTCCCGGTGTGTTCCGCCCCGCAAACATTGATGCACGGCGTTGTGTTCGCTATCCACGGGCAGGAGTTCGCGCCCGGCTTTTCGGGCCGCGGCCATCACAAGCTCGCCCGCCGCGACCAGGACCTCTTTGTTCGACAGCGCAACCGTCTTTCCGACCTTCGCCGCTTCGTAGGTCGCTACTAGCCCGACAACGCCTACCGCTGCGGATACCACGATGTCTGCCTTAGGATGCGTTCCTACCGCCAACATTCCTTCGCGGCCGTGGTGAATCTCCGGGAACGGCGAGATTCCCTTTTGCCGCAGCAACCGCGACAACTCGTCAGCCCGCTGGGCATCTCCAACAGAGACGACTTCCAGGTGGTGCCGCTCGATCTGGCCGAGCAACTCTTCGAGGTTGGCTCCAGCCGCCAGCGCGACGACACCGAACCTCTCCGGCAGAGCCTCCACGACCGAAAGGCACTGCCGCCCAATCGACCCGGTCGAGCCCAAAATGGCTAACTGTTTCACGGTGTCTTTCGATTTCCTTTGCAGCACGGCGCTTTACGGCGACTCCTGTCGGGGCCCAGGCGCCGCTTTTTCCGTCATACCGACTTGGCTGATGGAGGCCTTCTGACCTACGATCTCGGAGAGTAGATCAATACCCAATAATACCAGACAACCGGAATGGCAAGGATGAGCGCGTCGATTCGGTCAAGGACGCCGCCATGCCCCGGCAGCAGGCTCCCCGAATCCTTGATCCCCGCGCTCCGCTTGTAGGCCGATTCCAGTAGATCCCCGACCTGCCCCGCAACGTTCCCCACCGCCGCCATCCCCAGCAGAAGCGGCACTGGCATGAAGATCCAGCGCGCGAAGATTAATCCCACGACCACAGAAGCCACAAAACTCGCGACAGCTCCTTCCCAGGTTTTATTGGGGCTAAGGTGTGGTGCAAAAAGATGCTTGCCTATTGCGCGGCCCACAAAGTAAGCGGCACTATCACCAACCCAAGTAATCACCAGGGCGAAAAGCAGTAACAGGTGCCCCACATCCCTTAATCCGTGTAACCGCACCGCGTAGGAGAGTGGAAAAGCCACCAGCAGCAGGCCGCTGCAGCTGATTCCTGCCGCCGGCAAAGTCTCCACCAGCGGGCGGCGGGTAGCGAGAGTGATGCCAGCCAGTCCCAGCACGAACAAGAAAAAGGCATCGTACGACGTGAGCGGAATTCGAGAAACGCCACTCTCTGTATGGATGGCGAACGTATAAGTCCCGCGGGTCAGCACATTGACCGTGCTTGCAACCCACTCGAGAAAAATGAGCACGAGGGCGCAAGTTGCCGTCCAGAACCTGTATGCGCGGTGCCCGATAGCCTCGCCCAGTGCGAAGTACTCGAAGAGTGCGAGCGGAATCACCAGCGCCAGGGCCAGCGCCATCACGGCCGTGGAACCCCACAACACGATGCCGACCACAATCGGAATCAGCACCGCGGCCGTCGCCACCCGCTTCCAAGTCATAAGGAATCCCCTGAGGAATCGCTCCCTTCATCTCATCACATCGAGAGAAATAAATCACGCCGGGGATGGTCGGATGGTCGAGGGAAAATGGCGCGGTACTATCCGGCTGAAATATGAACATTTGCAATTCGTTGCAGCCATCCGGTCGCCTGGATTGCAAAGTTTCGAAAGTGTGTCAAATTTCCGATTAGCATATCAATCGGGCAATGATCGAATCCGCGAGATGACTTCAATATGCGCGTTTATGCGCGTTAGCTTCCAAGCCTTTGACCGATCGAAGGCGTGGCACGTGGCAGGCCAACAGCTTGCCCACCTGCGGGGGTGGTCGCCCTTCGTTGCAGATCGAATACAGCCTGATCGAGCTAACCGACGAGCGGGAGGTGTTGTGCGTAGCATCGACGCAGCGTTGCGTGTTCCTGAAAACGCACCTCATCCGTACTACTGGCAGGCGCATCCCGATTTCGCCGCATCGCTTCTTCCATGCTTCGCTATTCGCTACGGCCGGCCGCTTCTCCCAGCCAGCGGAGGCTTTTACACCCGAGCTTTCAACGGGTCGGTCACTCTTCGCGTTGTCGGGCATAATAAACCCTCTGTTTGCCACTTACGAAAAATGCCGGCTGTCGGGGGATTCTTCCCGATTTGGAACGACCCAAACAACTCCGCAGAGGGGTGCTGCGGTCTCATCACCAGTCACAAATCACCGGCCCTACTGAGCGCTTGAGGGGCGCCAGTCACGAATCAACCAAACCGATGCCGTAACGCTCTTCATCTTCTCTTACTAGGTACACCCCAGCGGGGTGGCTCGCGCTTAAAACTAACAGGGTCTTAAATCACGACTTAGAAATGCAAGATCACGATGCGGATCAAAATGGGGCTCGGAAATCTTCCCAGTCGGGAGTCACCAGCCACGAGATTAATGACCCGCAGCGCGCGCTGGTTTCTCGCCGGAAGACTCGCCTTCTCGGATGCCGCCATAACGGCGCTCGCGCTTCTGAAACTCCAGTAAGGCCTCGAGCAATCGTGCGCGGTTGAAGTCTGGCCAGAGGGTTTCCGTGACGAAAATTTCCGCGTAGGCAATCTGCCATAGCAGAAAATTGCTCACGCGCATCTCGCCGCTGGTGCGGATCAGGAGATCAGGGTCCGGCAGGCCTTCGGTATACAAATGCCGGGAGAGCTGCTCCTCGGTGATCTTGTTCGATGTTCCATGGCCGTTGCGTTCGGAAAGGATCGCGTTCATGGCATCCACAATTTCCGCGCGCCCGCCATAATTCAGCGCCACGCACAGCACCATGCCCTTGTTTCCCGCGGTTTTCTCCATGGCATCCCGCACATCGTTCTGCACTCCGGCGGGGAGTTCGTCCATCCGACCAAGGAACCGCATACGGATATTGTTCTTCTGAATGAGAGGCATCTCTTTGCGGAGATATTCGCGAAGCAGCGCCATCAGGAAGTCGATTTCAGTCTTGGGTCGCCGCCAGTTTTCGACGGAAAAAGCATAAAGCGTCAGCGCCTCGATTTTCAATCGCGCGCAGGTTTCAATTGTCGTGCGCGCCGATTGCGTCCCCGAACGGTGCCCCGCGATCCGCGGGAGATGCCGCTTCTGCGCCCACCGCCCGTTGCCGTCCATGATCACTGCGACGTGCCTCGGCAGCCGCGTCAAGTCCAACTTTTCGAGCAGGCTCGCCTCTTCCGGCGTAACCGGGCCGAGCGAACCAGGAGCGGCAACTTGCAGCGTCTTGGGAGTGGGGCTGTGGGGCACGGTGTCTATGCAGGCTTTCTTGCAAATCCTCTTTACGCCGCAAAGTTAACATACGTTTCGGCAGTCACGCAACGGCATGGTGCCGTGTTTACCATCAAGGCGAAGGTGGCGCGCTTTGCTGAAAGAGCGCCGTGTAGGTAAGCACTAACGTCAGGGCAATCATGGCGATCGCTGTCACCCACGCGACGATGTTGAAAGTCACCGTGTTGACATATTCGCCCATCAGGTCACGCCGGTTTACGAGTAGCAGAATGAATATCACCACCACCGGAAGCCAGATCCCATTGCCCACCTGGGAAAAGATCAGAATCTTCCAAAGAGGCGCGTTGGGTAGCAGAACGACGCCTGCCCCGACTACGATCAGAATGGTATAGAGCCAGTAGAAGATGGGAGCCTCTCTAAATTTGTGGTCGAGCCCCGCTTCAAAGCCAAGCCCTTCGCAAATCACGTGGGCGGTGGAAAGCGGCAAAATGGAAGCGGCAAAAAGTGATGCGTTGAGCAACCCAAAAGCAAATAGCATTCCTGCGCCTTTGCCGGCAAGGGGAATCAGCGCTTGGGCCGCCTGCGCGGCGTCAGTGATGTTCCGGTGGCCGGAGACGTAGAGCGTCGCCGCAGTGCAAACGATGATGAAGAAGACGATCACCATGCAGCTTACGCTGCCGAACAGAACGTCGGCGCGTGCCTGCGGATACTGGCGCGGCCCCACCTTCTTTTCCACAAATCCAGCCTGAAGGTAAAAAAACTGCCACGGGGCAATCGTGGTTCCGACGAGTCCCGTCAACATGAGCAGGTAGCCTGAATCCAGACGAAGATTCGGAATTACTGTGTGTTTCGCGGCGATCAGCCAATCCGGCTTGGCCAAGACGGCGGAAAATACGTAGGAAAGATAGAGGATGCAGGCGAAAAGAAAAATAACTTCCACCTCACGGTAGGTTCCTCGAATAACCAGGACCCAAACGACGATCGCTGCGATTGGCACCGCGACGTACTTGCTGACCCCAAAAATCTGCATGGATGCCGCGACACCGGCAAACTCCGCCACCACGTTCGCCAAGTCCACAAGAAAGCCCGTGACCATTGCGAAAAACGTCGGCCGGAACCCGAATTCCTCGCGAATGAGATCGGAGAGCCCTTTTCCAGTCACGACGCCCATCCGTGCGCACATTTCCTCCGTGACATACAGCGCAATCGTCATTGGAATCAGCGACCAGAGCAAAGCGTAGCCATATTGCGCTCCCGCTTGCGTATAGACGGAAATACCACCCGCGTCGTTGTCCACATTGGAGGTGATCAGCCCGGGGCCCACCACGGCCAGCAACAGCGTCAGACGCCGGCGCAGTCCACGGATCTTCTTCTGCAAATCCGTGTCGCCTGCCCGCACACGATCAAACATCGCGAAAATAGCGCCCCAGTTCATCGTTCCGCTCAGCTTCGCTTCCTAATTCCTCACCAGCTTCGACACCACGTCGTCCACGGTGATGGCTCCAATCGGCCGGTTTTCTTTGTCAACTACCGTCAGCATCCGCAGGTTGTACTTGTCGAAAAGCTCGAAGACTTCTTTGTCGTCCGCATTCGCGGGCACGCTAAGAAGGGGTTCCATCTTCAATTCTGTCATGCGTTGATCGGCCGCTGCCAGAAGGAGCCGCGCAACGGGGACAGTACCTGAAAACTTCGCCGAACTGTCCAGCACAACGATCGTGTCCAGTTGATCAAAATTCAACTCCTGTTCTCGCATCCACTCCAGCACTTCCTCCCGCGTGGAAGCCTCGCCTACAAACGCGAACTCCGTGTTCATCATGCCGCCGGCCGTCGCGGGGTCGAATTCCAGCAATTCGCGAACCTCGTCGGCTTCCTGGCCAGGCATCTCATGCAGAAGTTCTTCGGATGTTTCCTTGGGCAAGTCCGCCAGAAGGTCGGCCGCCGCGTCCGGGGCCATTTCTTCCAGAATGTCTGCCGCCTTCTCCGGATCTAGTTTTTCCACGATTTGCGTTGTGAGCCGCTCGTCCAGTTCCGCGAGGACCGCCGCCGCGGTCTCCTCATCCAGCGAGGCGATAATTCCCTGCCGTTCCGCCGCGGACAGATCCTCCATGATTTCCGCAAGATCCGCCGGGTGCAGGTCTTCAAGTTTTTCGTGCGTTATGCGCAGCTTCACGCGGCGCATCGGGTCCGGCTCGACAAGGTTCACGAATTCCCAGCGAATTGCGCTCTGCGGCAATTTGCTCTGCAGTTTGCGCACGACCTTGGAAGGCACGACTCCCTGGAGCAGCCTCCGCACGGCTCCCGGGAGCCCCACATCGACTTGCGCCAGACGCAGCTCGACGTTGCCATTCGTGCGGAAAGGGGTCAGGTCGACGTCATTTACACGCACGACCTTGCGCCCACGGGTATCAATGATCTGTTGATCTAGCAAATCCTTCTGAACCGCCAGCCACGACTCATTCGGTTGGTAGAGTTCGAGGGCTCGTTCGCTGACACTTAACTCCATCTTTCCCGCCGCCACCGAGGCAACTTGGTTGTGTTTGGCCACCAGCGGTTGAAAGTGGCCCCGCGACAACAGATAATGCGACACGCGATTGGGGGCTTCCGCGGGCTCGATGAAAAATTCGCGAACACGGCCGACATAATTCCCCGCCGCATCGTAAGTCTTCGAGCCCATCAATTCTGTCGCGTAGAGATCCATTTGGTCTCCCTCCTCGCCGGTCACCGGGTTTTCCCGACCAGCTTTACCGCCGAACTCATCCCGGCAACAAAAAACCCGCGCACCGAAGAACCTCGGCCGCGGGCAAGTACCTCACACAAATGGACTTACCTTTAGCCGCCAGTGAACCCTCCCCACGCGATCGCGCGCGTTGTGGCTTGCGCCTCGCGCGACATCATCTGTACACCCGGCCGATGGACCAACTTCAGGCCCCCATGCTGCCCGGACCAACTAGGGCCAGGTTCGACTTCGCTGCCCGCACTCATTGAGAGGAAATTCACTCCGTTGTGTGACCGCTACGCAGTCACAGTCACAGTTGCATTGATAAGCCGCGTGCTTCGCCATGTCAAGAAAAGAATGACTTTTGGAGTGATTTTTTTGTTCGAATGACTATTAGGAAGGCGTCTTGCGGTCTGGAAAGACCATGTGGCTTGGTTGCAAGCCTTTCCGGCGGCAGTCTTCCATATACAACCAAAGATAGTTCTTCAAGACATAGTCGCGTTTCGAGAATCCCAGCTCCTCGGCCGCTCGATCGATTGCCGCGGCGGGCCCCTCCAGTTCCACAAAGGTCCCTATGGGTGTCTCATCAAGTTCAATCAGAAGACCCTTGGCCCAGGCCTTGGAAGCAGGCAGTCGGAACGTCGTGCGGTACTTTTCAT
>QHZC01000395.1 GCA_003224515.1 Acidobacteriota bacterium | reverse complement strand
GAGAGAGTGAGATTCGCGCACCTGCGCAGCAACCAGCATCATCGCAACAACCTCAGACCAATCAAAACCCGGGAGTGGGAACGGCGACGCCTGCGCCGGGCAGCACGGCACCTGCAGCTGGGGCCGTTCAGGGAGCCCCCGCGGCCAAGATTCGATTTGAGCCACAGAGCTTGTCGCTGAAGACCGGGCAGAAGGCCACGATCGGCGTTGTGGTTGACAATGTGAGTGATCTCTTCTCGATCCCACTGTTGCTCCAGTACAACCCCGCGGTTATCAGCGTAGAAGAAGTGCAGCACGGCGGGTTTCTTTCGGGCGGAACGCAGGAAATCGCTATTGTGCAGCAAGTCTTTAAGGAAAAAGGACAGGCGATAATTTCCGCGACGCGTCAGCCGAACACGCCAGGAGTGAGCGGTAGCGGAACGTTGATCGGAATTGTCGTCAAGGCGCTGGCGCCGGGCTCATCGAACCTGTCGATCGTGCAAGTGAATGCAAAAAATTCGGAGCAGAAGCTGATCCCGTTGATGACCAGCGAGGCGACGCTGCAAGTCCAGCCCTAGTCGAGTCGAATTATGCGAGCAATGTTGCGCAACATTTCATATCGCGGGCGATTCCGCAGAGGAGTCCAGCTGAGGCCGTCTTTCTCCGAAGTCGGGATGACGCTGCTGGAGTTGATCATCGCCTGTGCCATTCTGCTGATTTTGTCTTCCGCTGCACTGCCAATCGCGAAATACACTGTCATTCGTCAGAAAGAAGCTGAGCTTCGCCGGGATCTCCTCGAGATGAAGGATGCCATCGACCGGTATAAAGACGCGGCCGACCGAAACCATCGGAAGATTCGTTTTCTGCGGAAGATTCCGG
The DNA here is from genome assembly GCA_003224515.1 of Acidobacteriota bacterium. Lineage (GTDB taxonomy): Bacteria > Acidobacteriota > Terriglobia > Acidiferrales > UBA7541 > Acidiferrum. The sequence continues at coordinate 4,231 of QHZC01000395.1, read as the reverse complement.
TGGACCCTATGACCGGACAGGCCGAATGGGGACTGCGTGCCGTTCAAGACGATCCCGATTCGACGAGCTGGGGCGGCAAGAACGTGTTTGACGTATACTCGAAGTCGACGGGTACGGCGCTCGATGGGACCAAGTATTCGGATTGGTAGATCGAACCAGGATCTGAAATGAAAATGCTGTCGCAAATTCAAACGGGCAGACCATCGTTGCGGAAACGCCGCGTCGGGCTGTTCGGGGCGGGGTTTACGCTCATCGAGTTGATGATCGTCATTACGATCATTCTTATCCTGATAGGGATGGCAGCGCAGAATTACGGCAGAACCGTGCAGCACGCGCGAGAAACTACAATGAAACATGACCTGCAGGTCATGCGGCAGGCGATCGATAATTACACGCTGGACAAACAGGCCGCACCACAATCCTTGGAAGATTTGGTGCAGGCGGGCTACCTACGCAAGGTCCCAGTGGATCCGATTACTGGGGCGGCGGACTGGGTGCCACAGTTCGATAGCGTGGTGCTGAGCCCGGATCAATCGAGTACAGGCATGATTGACGTTCATTCGAATTCCGACAGAGTTTCGCCCTTCGAGAACACGCCGTACAACGAGTGGTAGCTGCTCCCAGGCCGGTTCACAAAATCGTTGCACCAGTTGCCTGCCCTTCGCACTGATTTGACGGAAGCGCGCTCGTCCGATGTAGTAGCTGTGCGGGGTGGAGCAGCCTGGTAGCTCGTCGGGCTCATAACGCGTCAAACACCAACTGGCCCTGCTGGATTCAAAGGACTTAGCTATTCTTCTGCAAGTCAAAGCCGCGGAAAATAGGGTATTTGGGGCACTTAAAGGGCACCTAGCACGACGGCATAACGCATGGCAGCCGGAGTCACTCCCGATTCTTGGAGACGCTGAATTGCAGCGCCTAATCGAAACGGCTTTGACAATATTGGCCTTTCGCCCATGACCGAACACTCCCTCCAAGGCATCACTCCCTCCCAAAAGCGAGGAAGCGTTACCCATGTGTCCGGTACAATGTATCACCTCTGTCTCAGGCCACTCAAAACGACCTAGCTTCTGAACTGAATGAGTTGGCCAACTTGGGAATTGAAGGCTTTTGTCGCCATCTTCTTTCCTGAAGACTTCCAGTTGAGCATTGGTTATATTTCTGTGCCCAGCGGCGCGCCCTTGGCTGAGGCCGGTGTCTCAACCAGTGAGCCTCTGCACTTAAGATAGCCAAACACGATTAGGCTCTCGGCAGCTGCCATGTTCAGGAGCCGGTCCTTCTAGTTTCTGTAGTGATTGCAATTGGCTAAGGGTTGCAGAAGAATGAATTTCGAACTCAAAGCTCTCTCGTGAGTCACGACGTTACATCACGTCGCCTGTTTCTCGCAGTCGCTGCTGCGGGCGCCGGGCTGTTCAGGTTCGAGACTTCCATCAAACTGGCGGCGATGCTTGCACCACGATATAAAGAACCAGACTTCGAGCAATTGGAAACAGAGCCGCCACACTACACATTGCGTATAGCTTCGAGTCCAGTTGAGATCGCGGCTAAACGCATTGTTTCCCCGACCTCCTACAAAGCCCTCCGTGCCAACATCTCTGAGACAGGTTTAGTACTCTTAATTAATGAGCAGAAGGGCGAGAAAGCAGAGATCAGAGATGAACGTGAAATCTCTTGGTGTTGTTCTTTCCCCTGGGGGTTTGGCTGCCGCGGAACGAAGCGGAGGCTCGCCTCCTGGCGAGCCGCGAGAAAATCAAAACGTTTTGCCGGAAGTATTCTTCAGTTTGACAAAAGGAGTTGCGATCATGCTCAATCGAAGAAGCTTTATTCATCAGGCTGGCGGAGGTGCGGCCGCGCTCGCAGGTTCGTCGGTTTTTCTGCGGGCGAGTGTCTTGGCCGCTAATGACCGCGTCCGATTCGGGATGATCGGCGCCGGCGGACGCGGACTGGACATTTTCAAGCACGCGCTTCGTGTGCCCAACACCCAGGCCGTCGCGGTTGCCGACGTTTACACTCGGCGCCTGGAGGAAGCCAAGCAACTCGCTCCTACGATTCGGACGTTTACCGATTTTCGCCGCCTGCTCGATGACAAATCCATTGACGCCGTACTGATTGCCACTCCCCAACACCAACACGCTCTTAATTTCGTTCCCACCATCCAAGCAGGCAAGGATGTCTACCAGGAAAAAACCATGGCTTTTAACCCTGACCACGCGCGACGCATGCGCCGTGCCGTGGAAGGTTCGAATCGCGTGGTACAGGTGGGCGTGCAATCCGTGAGCGGCAAGACCTGCGCGCGTGCGCGTGAGCTCGCAGCGCCAGATCGCATGGGAACCGTCACAGCAATTCATACTCACCATTATCGGAACAGACCTTACGGAGGATGGAAGAGGTCAATTCCTCCCGACTGCAATCTCGACCACGTGGCTTGGAAGGAGTTCGAGGGTGAAGCGACGCCCCATGAATTTGACCCGCAACGTTTTATCAACTGGCGATTTTTCTGGGATTATTCGGGCGGAAACGTTTTCGAGAACATGGTCCACCAGGTTGCGTTTTGGTACAAAGTGCTCGGGCTCAAAATACCGCGCCGCGTCACGATGGCCGGCTATAACTATCTTTCGCCGGGCATGGAAGTTCCGGACGCTATGGACGTTTCCATGGACCAGCCGGAAAATCTCTTGTTCACTTGGAACTCGTCGTTTGGCAACAATTACTTTGGCGAGGGCGGATATGACTTCGTGCTGGGAAACAAGGGGACTGTGATTCGCGTTGTGGACAAGGTGACATTCCAACCGCAGGGCGATGCTGCACAGAAGCCTGGAACTCCGGTGTCCGTTCGAGGCGAACCGAATATTGTCGGCGGTGAGGATGACGACACCGCGGCTCACATGGCTAATTTCTTCGGTTCCGTGCGAAACCGCAAAGAGCCCAATTGTCCTTTCGAACTGGGCTACAACTCAGCGATAGCGTGCCAAATGGCCATTGCCTCGCTGCGCCAGGGTCGTACGGTTCAATGGGACCCGGAGAAGAACGACATCGTTTGAGCACGGGCGTCGTCAACCGCTGTTTAAGGGCGTAACACGAAATCCTCGGTATACTTCGATGGAGATCCCCGCTACCTGACGGCCGCTGTTAGTTCGCGGTAGAGCGTGCTGGTGTCCTGACCTGGGCTGAGATCCTTTATGTGAATGGCTTGGCTCGCCCCGTGTTGACGGAACACTTCGAGCGCGCGACGGTATTCCTTTTTGACGTCGCTGGCAGGCAGTTCATGTCCCAGCGGGTCCGTACCGCCCACAATCCAGACCTCGCGCGGCGCTAAGGCACCCACAAGGTCCTGCAAATCGTACGACTTCAACATCCCAGGTGCAACGCCTTCCAAGACGTGTCGATGGACTCTGCTGTTCACTACCGACTCGTACGAAGTCAGCATACCGGCCAAGACTACCTTTCGAATCCTCGTATCAAGCACCGAGGCGTAAAGCAACGGCAAGGCACCACCATCTTTTCCGTACCCATAAACGCGATTTGGATCGACCTCCTTGCGCGAAACAAGAAGGTCGAGGCCGCGCGACACGTCCAAAGCGCGCATTCCCACCAGGGTCTTACCGACAAGGAGAGCGGTCATGATGTCGTTGAAATCACCGAAATAGTGATCGAACTCCCGGCTGTTCACATCCGTGCTGACGCTGGTTTCTCCGATTCCCCTGGCGTCGATGGAAAGCACAACTGTTCCTGAACTTGCAAATCGCTCCGCCTCCGAGGCTGACTCTGCTTTGCCATCTCCAGTGACCATTAGCACGGCAGCTTTCTTGTCAACGGGCGCGTCAGGAAGGTACAGCAGGGAAGGAATCAGGATGCCGGGCTCGGTCTCGTAAATCAGTTTTTCGATGTGGTAGCCCGTGCGAGAAATTGTGCCGTAAGGCTTGACTTGTAACGGCCCACTCGGCGAGTCGTAGCGGATCGCTTCCCGCGCTTTGCCAAGCAAGTCCCCCGATTGCGTTGACTGATTCGGCTTCAGCGTCTCCAGCCGCTTCTGGTTCAATGTGAATACAGTCTCACCGCCAAGCGAAGTGGAGACCTGGCCCGTAGGAGTGCAACGTAGTTCCTCGGGCGTGGCCATCTCGATCTGCGGTTCGGGATCATCCGTGGCAGGGGCTCCCTTTAGCCATCGGCTAAACCAATCGTAGGCAGCGAGACGGCGTGTCTTGTTGTATCCGTGGCCGTCATCCGCTTCAAA
>QHZC01000392.1 GCA_003224515.1 Acidobacteriota bacterium | reverse complement strand
TATCACCATAGATCCGCGCGACGCGAAAATACTCTACGCTTCCGGGTTCGAGTCCTCCGCATGGAAATCAACCGACCGCGGGGAAAACTGGACGCGCGTACCGGGCTTTAACTTTAAATGGGGACATCGCGTCATTCCCGACCCCGAAGACCCCAAAAAAGTTTACATTACAACCTTCGGCGGGGGCGTTTGGCATGGCTCTGTGGATGGGGAAGATCGTCCCTTGGACATCGTTACGCCTGAGCTTCAGCCTGGACGGTAGCGCAGGAACCTCCTGGCGGGAAGAGACAAAAAGATCCTATGGAAAGTGCCTCCTTGTTGACGCAGGCGGACTGGCAACGGGCGCTGACTAACGATCAAGCGCGGGCGGCAGAATTATTTGGCCGGCCAGAGACGGAGCAAAAACGGCTTGGCTACTTCCACACGCTCCAGGAGATCTGCCAGCAGCCTTGGACCTGGCTGCAGACTTGCGATCGAATGATTGCTTCTCGAGATAGCCTAAGACAGGATGTGGCAGGAATTCGAAGTCTCGCGCTTACTGGATCCGGCAGTTCAGAGTATGCCGCCGAATGCGTGTGCCTCCCACTGCAAAATGAGCTGGGGATCTGTGCGGAGTCGATCAGCGGTGGCTCGCTGTTAATGTACGGCGGAAAAGCGTTGCCCCTCGGAAGGCCTGGCTTGCTCGTTTCTTTGGCGAGATCCGGAGACAGCCCCGAGAGCAGGGGGGCCCTAGAATTGATACTGGACAAGGAGCCTCAGTTTCGACACGTGGTGCTGACCTGCAATGAGCAGGGAAGTCTGGCTAGAGATTCGCGCCTCCATGAGAAAGTACACGTCATCACGCTTCCTGCCGAGACTCATGACAAGAGCTTGGTCATGACGAGCAGTTTTACCAACTTGCTGCTGGCGGCGCGCTTCATCGGAATGCTGGAAAGGCCAGATGGATATCGAAAATTGTGCGAGAGGCTTAGCCAAATAACGGGGGGGCTGATCCGATCTAACTTCGACATGCTTGCAAAGATTGCGGCCGCGGATTTCCGCCGTGCCGTATTTCTTGGCAGTGGCTCGCGTTTCGCTGCCTCACGCGAAGCGGCGCTGAAGATGTTGGAGCTGACGGCAGGTCGCGTTACTACACTTTGCGAATCGTATCTTGGTTTTCGGCATGGCCCCATGAGCTACGTGCAGGACGATACGCTCATCGTTTGCAATTTATCGTGCCATTCCACGATACGCGCGTATGAAATGGATTTATTGCACGAATTGGACCGAAAGAAACTTGGATTGTCCAAAGTGATTGTTGGAGAAAATATTCCAGATTCTGTGGTTAGAGATGGCGATGAAGTCATTGAGTGCCGGGGATTGACTGAACTGGGAGAGGAAGAGACCTCGACCGTGTATGTGGTTGTCGCCCAGCTTCTGGCTTTTTTTCGCTGCCTTGAAGAAGGGCTTCAACCCGATTCACCATCAGAGAGAGGCATAATTAACCGTGTCGTCGAAAGATTTCCTTTGCACACTCCTTCGTGAAGAGCCGTCAGCAGGAAACTCTCTTAGTTGGATGAATGGGCCTGGAAGCCTGTATTAATCCGTGATCGAGCAGAACTACTTGAAACGCCGTTAGCGATGTTTCCCCCGCGAGGCGATGCCGATGCGATGGACGGTCCTGTTCTTATTCCTGGGTGTTAACGCCGTACCCATTCAGGCTCAGGTACGCGTGTGGGAAGGTGTTCTGAATCTTCCGGCATACGAAGAGGGAGTGCCTGACCCCAACCCTCCTTTCGAGCAGTTCGCGATCGGTCGATTCAATTATCCCTATACGATGCGGAAAGAAATCACCAACCGGCGGGTGGAGCACCGATGGCGGGCGATCTATCTTGAAAACGAATATCTGAAATGTTCGGTGTTGCCGGACTTGGGCGGACATATTTATACGTGCATCGACAAAATCAGTAGGCAGCCGATGTTCTACGCCAACCCTTCCATTAAGAAAGCCAGGATCGGTTATCGCGGAGCCTGGGCCGCATTCGGAGTCGAGTTTAACTTTCCCGTTTCCCACAATTGGGTCTCGATGTCCCCTGTGGATTTCGCGTATGCGGGCCACGAGGACGGCAGTGCTTCGATCACCGTGGGTAATGTCGACAGAGTTTATGGAATGGAATGGTCCGTCGAACTGACTTTGCGGCCTGGTTCTACCGTTCTCGAACAACACGTCACACTGAGCAATCGAAGCGATGTACGCCATCGTTTCTATTGGTGGAACAATGCCGCTGTCCAGGTTTGGGACGATTCCAAGATCCAATATCCCATGCGCTATGCCGCAGCACATGGGTTTGCGGAAGTGCAGAGGTGGCCGGTTGATCCGCAGGGGAAGGATCTTAGCGTCATACGTAACCAGACCGATGGACCAGTATCATTGTTCGTCCATGGAAGCCGGGAAAACTTCATGGGCGTCTGGCATCCCCGAACTAATACGGGAACTGTGCATTTTGCCGACTATGCCGAGCTACCCGCTAAGAAAATATGGTCCTGGGGTGTTGACGCGGATGGCCTTGATTGGCGCAAGGCACTCTCCGACAACAATAGTGCCTATGCCGAGTTGCAAGCAGGCCTCTTCCGAAATCAGGAGACCTACGCATTCCTCGAACCGCGGCAATCCATCGCTTTCACGGAGTACTGGATACCTGTCAGGGGTACGAGTGGGATTTCCCGTGCGAATCTTGACGGGGTGGTTCATATGGAAAGAAAGGCCGACATGTTGGCGGTCTCCTTCAATGCCAACCGAAGGTTGTCGGACGCTACGATCCAGATTTTGGATGGAAACACTTCCTTGCTCAACGAGAAAGGAGATCTTGTACCGGAGCAAGTGTGGAAGAGAGAGATTCAGATTCCAGCCGCTAGCAGGAAGTATACGTTTGAACTCAAGAGCGGCGAGAATGCTCTGCTGTTGAGGCAGACGGAAGGGGAGTATGATTGGACGCCCGAATCCGAAATTAAAGTTGGCCCGCAAATTTCCTACAGGGTACCGGAAGAGACACATCGCACCGAGGACGATTGGCTGGAGCAGGGCACAAATGATGAATTGAACGGCAGCCTGTTAGCCGCCCTCGAAACCTATCAAAAGGCATTGCTAAAGTTCCCGGCAAGTTTTGAATTGTTGAAGGCCGCGGGACGACTCGACGCATGTCTGAAGCGTTTTGAAGAAGCAGCATCTCATCTGACTGCCGCTCATGACCGAAATACGACCGATACCGAGATTTCGTATTATCTGGGGATCGCGTACGAGGGCCTCGGACGAGAGGACGATGCTGTTGACGCATACGAGAAAGCGACGCGATTGCCGTCGTATCGCGCGGCCGCGGCATTGCGGCTTGCCGAACTGCAGGCTCGGCGGGGTGCCTTGAAGGAGGCGAAAGATTTTCTGACGAAAAGCCTCCAATCTGCGCCAGAAGACCTGCGTGCAGCTGAGGAACTGGCGGCTGTCTTCGGCGCGCTCGGAAGAACTGCAGACGGGGAAAAGTTGGCAAGGGAACGACGCGCACGCTTTCCGCTGAGCGATTTTCTGCAGGAAGAACTTGGAAAACCAAACGTCGCGCATCTTGCCGCCGATTCTTATCGTGTCCTGAATGTTGCATCGGAATACGCGCGGTTGGGACTCTACCGTCGAGCGGTGGAGGTTCTCTCTCGCGACTATCCGTCCTCTGAGGCGGACCAGAGCGAACCTGGCGCGGTTATTCCCCAGAAGAATCCGCTGGTTGTCTACTTTCGCGGGTACTGTCGCGAGAAGCTTGGAGAGCCGAGCGCAAATGACTATTTGCAAGCCTCCCAACTTTCGACAGTAAATATATTTCCGAACACAGTCGAAGACCAGCAGGCGCTCAAAGCGGCCCTTGGCACGAACGAGAAAGACGCAACCGCTCATTACCTGCTGGGGACATGGTATTTTGCCCGCGAAAAAACAGACCGGGCCATCTCCGAATGGCAACAAGCGCGGAAGCTCAATCCGCGGATACCGGTGTTGGAAGCTAGTCTCGGATTAGCGTTGCTTCACATGAAGCGAGACTTCGCGGGTGCCTTGAAGGTATTCGCGGAAGGAATAAGAAATGATCCGTCGAACGTCGTGAACTATTCCGGTACGGTTGCTGCGATGACTCTCCTGGGGGAACCCGCAGCGGAGCGAGCGAAAACACTGGAGCGCTATCCCGACATGGACCGCATGCCCACTGGTTTGGTTTATGAATTAGCCTTGAACCGCGCAGAGGAAGGGGATTATAGCGGCGCGATTGATTTGTTCAGGAACCGCTTCTTCGGCAGCGAAGAAGGCGGAACAAACGTTCGCCAGGTCTGGGTTGAAGTGAAGTTGCAACAAGCCATTGGGCTGGCTCGAACCGGCCGCTGCGAGGAAGCTCTGGCCACGGCGAGAACACTTAGTTCTCCAGTTCCAGGCCTTTCGTTTACGCAAGACGGTTTACAACCATTGCTTACTTCGGCTAGAACAAACTACCTGCTCGCTGAAATGTCTTCTGCTTGCGGCCAAAAGGATGAGGCAGATCGAAGGTATCGGCTTTCCGCGCAGGCGTCCGACACGTCAGACGTGGTATGGGCATGGGCCTCAGCCAAAAGGCTGAGCGGCTATGATCCAGAGCTGTGGCGGGAAAGACTCTCCGCAGCCTTGTCACAAGCGGAGTCCAACGCACGAACCAGCGCTTACCAGGGTTGGTGGGTCTATTCAGTGGGAGTTTTGCAGATGGCACTTGGGCGAGACCTTCAGGGCAAGGCTTCCCTCCGCGAATCCTTGCTTCTGCCCGAAAATCGAATGTCTTTTCACTTCAGCCGCTTGGCTTTGGAGGGCGCTACACCTCGATAACGTCGATGCCCTTTTTGCGAAGTTCTTCCGTGAATTCCCGTGTAGCACGATTATCCGTGATCAGGCGCCGGATTCTGTCGAACGGGCCAATCTTTGAAACGCTTCTCCGACCCAGTTTGCTGAAATCCGTAACAACATTAACTTCTTTGGAGGAGCGCATCATCACATTGTTAAGCTGCGCTTCGAGCACATCCGGTGTCGAAGGGCCGTTCTCAAGATCGAAACCGTCGACTGCGAGGAAAAGGCGGTCAGCGTGGAACTCGTTCATCATGGCTTCTGCCTGGGGTCCGACGAAGGAGCAGGCAACCGGACGCAACAGCCCACCGATCATAATTAAGGAAATACCGGGAGCATCCGCTAGCTCGACCGCTATATTCAAGGCATTCGTAATGACTGTAATCGATTGAATTTTCAACCTTTTCAAATGCCGGGCGACCTCTGCCGTGGTCGTTCCTGAATCGAGAATGATGGTTTCACCCGGCTGTACGAGTTCTGCCGCGGCCCTTCCGATTCTGATTTTTTCGTCTCTGTGCAGAGTTTCTTTGGTGCGGAGAGAGTAATCCTGTGTGGCCTCCAGGCGCCGCACGGCACCGCCGTGCGATCGAACCACTGCGCCGATGGAAGCGAGCGCATCAAGGTCATTGCGGACAGTGACGGCAGAAATGGAGAACTGTCTCACCATATCCGCGACAGTTACTTGGCCCTCCTGGTCGACGAGGTCCAACACGCTGCGTCGCCGCTGTTCTGTTAGCAGACGAGCTTTGGGGGTCATGCACCGTTTCCGTAAGGCAAGTATAGGGTGTGTATTTCAGTTGGGTCAAATGACGAAAGCATAGCTCACACAAATACTTTCTAATTCTTTCTCTTTGTGTCGTTCATGCTTGGTTTGTTGTTGCGCTTGCTTTTCTATTGTGGTACATCGTTTCTCCAAGATTCTCCTAGGGGGTTGCCTTGAAGCATTGGACACCGGAAACTCCAGCCTTGGCGGCATCACCTACAATCAATTTCAACCCAACAGCGACTATGGAATCGACGGCTAGTCGTTGCCTATGGCATCTACGATTTGCCCGTTGGCAGAGGCCGTCCGTACGGCTCCTCAATGTCCAGATGGGCTGATGCTATTGTGGGCGGTTGGCAGACCACCTTTAACATGTTCGCGAAATCAGGAACGGGCTTTACTCCCTTCTGGACTTGCGATGACTGCGGTTCCGTGGAGCCTGGAAACATTGGCATAACCTCATTGGACGCCGTCGGCGATTTCAATGCTGAGCCATCCTTCCGTCCCGTCGTTCTTAGCAATAACTTCAATCAGAAAACCGGCGATCAAATCTGGAATCCCGCGGCCTTCGGGCTGCCATCAGTGGGTCCAGACGTTTTCACCCAGGCGGGGGTCGCCAAGCGGAATATGCTGTGGGGTCCCGGAACTTGGGGTGTGAATCTTGGGCTGCACAAGGACTTCCGCTTCACCGACCGCGTCAACGCTCAGTTAGGCGCGGACGTAGACAACATATTCAATCATCCTCTTTTGTCGCCCAATTCCGACGCCGGCGGCGGTGGCGGTTCATTTGCTTGGCTCGGCAGCTTCAATGTCAGAGTGGATCAAACCACGGGAAGGTTACTTCCTCTCGATCCTGCGGATGTCACGCCCAATACCGATTTCGGCCGCTTGATCAGCAGCTTTACCCAGGAGGGCATCGACAATCGACGCACCGTGCGGTTGAGGCTGAGGATCACATTCTAATCTGCACAATGGCATACAATTAGGCTGAGAAAAAGGGGCGTGCGCAAGCGTCGCCCCTTTTTTCATAAGCAACGGTGTTTTAGGTGCAATGGCTGGCGGCGCTGGCCGTTGTTTGCGGAACGTCGAATTGCCACACTTCCCGGCCGCATTGTGCGGGAGGATGTTTCGCGCATTGAACGGGGCGTTCACAGAGAACTGTTGTAGGTAGAAGGAGGCTACTCAGTGAAACGTTTTGATATAAGCGTTCTGGGTGAACTGAATTGTGATTTGATTCTGTACGGTCTTCCTCCGGTACTTGAACCCGAGAGAGAACACCTGGCCAACGATTTTGCGATGACTCTCGGCAGCTCTTCTGCGATTTTTGCCCACAATATTTCTCACCTGGGCAGCCGCGTTGGTTTCACTTCTTGCATCGGAGGCGATCCGCTCGGCAAGTTTTGTGTGGAGCGTTTATCGGAGAGCGGCGTTGACGTTTCGGGCGTGAAATGCCTTCCGAGTAAGAATACCGGCGTGACTGTGATCCTTCCTCTTGCCGCGAAGCGCCAAATTCTGACTTATGCGGGCACGACTTTTGAATTGGACCATACGCACCTTGACTTGGACTATCTCCGAGACGCGGCACACTTTCATCTTTCATCCTTTTTTCTGCTGCGCGCACTGCGTCCCACATTACCAGAGCTTTTTTTTCAAATGAAGCAGGCTGGCCTTACCACGTCACTCGACACGAACGACGACCCGGACAATCTTTGGGCCGATGACGTTAAGGCTGTACTCAAAAGCGCCGATGTCTTTCTGCCTAACGAGCGAGAAGCTTGCAAGTTCGCGGGTACCAAGGACGTTAACAGAGCACTCGATATCTTGTCACGTCTCGTTCCCACTGTTGTCATCAAGTGTGGGGCGCAAGGCGTTCTCGCAAAACGAGGAAAGGACCGCTTTCATGCTGCTTCGCTCCCCGTTCAGCCCGTCGATACCGTCGGTGCAGGCGACAGTTTCAACGCAGGTTTCCTGCACAAATTCATTCGTGGATCCGACCTTCAGGACTGCCTCAAATACGGCATTGTGAGCGCCAGCCTCTCCACCACCCGCGCCGGCGGCACCGAAGCCTTTCGCGACCGCCAGCACCGTGAGGCCTTTCTGCAGCGCTGCGCGAAAGCGCAGTGACCTTATCCAAGTGTTTGGCGTTTATAGAAATCGCTGATTCCTAACAACCAGTTCAAAAGAAATAAGCGGGCTTCGGAGCGTGAGGTCTCTTCCGGGACCGCGTCAGCACCCGAGCGCCATCGTTTTTCTCATCCTCTCCTCAATCGCTGTGCTGCGTATGAAAGGGAGTTCATATCCGTGGCACCAAGCCCTGATCGGTTGCATGCGTGTTGCGCACGAGTGGCAGGACAATCGGGTCGAAAGTGTGAGTACCTGACGCCTGGCGGGCATCGGAAAAATGCCCGATCAATTCGAAAGCGATGATGGTCCCAATTCCCGCGGCGGTTCCGCTCCGGCCGCTGACCGAAGCAACGGAGTCGCTCGTATAGAGGTCGGTAGGCGGCACCTTCGCGATCGTCGAAAAGGAGGGGCGTAGGGAAACGTGGCGGGCCCCCAAGGTGAAACATGTCAACTTGCTGCCAGTCTAAGTTTTTCGCGATGGTCAGCGAAATCGAGAAAACCCAACTGGGACGTTTCCGTTGCGACGATGATACGGGCGCATCCGTGATCGACGATCGCTCGGCGCACGGCAGTGGACGCTTGTTCGGTGGTTTTGTTCTAGAGAGCGCTTGTCTTCAAGGACCCTCACAATCACGCGGTGATTTCCTCCGTGGGGGGTAAACATGCCGGTGCTTTGTACCAGGTGCAGGGAAAGAGTTTTTATATCACGGCCTACGGCTATGACGATCGATTTGACATTCAGGCCGATGTGCCGCCCGGCGCAGGTTGTCTGTATCCCTGCCCTGCGAAGCTGTAGCCTCTAGGACACGACCAGCCATGAGTTGATTACCCTCGGACGGTTATTGCAAACAGGGGTAGAATCACGTATTAGAAAAAGATTGGGCTCCGCGGCGAGAGCTATCACGTGCGTGTCCGTTATCACAGGACGAGCGGTCCTGGTGTAAGTGGACGCGGGGCTCCGACGTGGCCATCAATAACCTTAGTCGCAAGGAGAAACCGATGAACAGCTCAGACAGCAGGATTAAACGGAGAGAATTTTTGCAGAAGAGCGCAGTTGTGGCGGCGGGAAGCGCGGCATTGGGTGGCACGGCGTTGTCGTATACGCGCATTGCGGGAGCAAACGACCGGATCTCGCTGGGGCACATCGGTGTCGGCAATCGCGGCGGCGAGCTCGATGGCATAGTGGCGTCTCTCAAAGAACAAAAAAATGTCGAGATGACGGCGGTCTGCGACTTGTGGAGTCACAATCTCGAACGAGCGGTTGCCGGCAACCAAAAGTACTACGGCAAAGCGCCCCGTGCGCTCCGGCGTCCGCAGGAGTTGCTAGCGCTGAAGGATGTGGACGCGGTGATGATTTCTACGCCCGAGCACTCGCATTCACCGCTTCTGAAGATGACGGCCGAAGCGGGCAAAGACGCCTACTGCGAGAAGCCCATGGGCAATATTCTCGAAGAAGTCAAGGCGGCTCGCGATGCGGTCGTTGCTCGGAATCTCATCGTTCAGATTGGCACCCAGCATCGCAGCGAACCGTATCAGATTGCCGTGCGCAACTCGATCCGTTCCGGGGTTCTCGGCGAAGTCACCAAATACGAGATTGAGTGGAACTATCATGGGCCTCGCTGGCGCGGGCGTCCCGAAGTGCAGCTGATCCGCGAACAGAACACCGACTGGGGCTCCTGGTTGATGAACAAGCCGCACCGACCGTTCGATCCGCAGCTGTACTTCGAATTTCGTCTTTACAAGGAGTTTTCCAGCGGCATCTCTGACCAGTGGATGAGCCATGGCATCGACCTCTGCCACTATTTCATGGGCGAGAACTTTCCGGAGTCGGTGGTGGCCCATGGGGGCATTTTTGCCTGGCATGACGGCCGGGAGAATCCCGATACCTTCCACGCGTTATTCACCTATCCGAAGGGTTTCCTGGTGAGCTACGCGACGAGCTTCGGCAATGATGCGCCCAGTTTTACACGCATCATGGGAAAGAAGGCCACCATGGTCAATCACGGCGGCGAGGGCAGCCCGCGCTGGCAGATGGTGGAAGAGAAGGGAAATCATGAAGATGACACCAATGTTGACAAACAGCGCGCCGTCAAAGACATCCTGCTGCCCGGTGACCAGACCCTTCCGCCCATGGGGATAGGGGATGAGGATCCCTCGCACATGATCAACTGGCTGGATTGCTTGCGCAGCCGCGAACAGCCGAACGCCACCGTGCACCACGGGTTCTCGCACTCCGTGGCATGCATGATGGCGGCGCGCGCTTATTGGTCCGGGAAAAAGATTTATTGGGATCCTAAGACGGAAGCAATTCTCGACCACACACCGGGGGCATAGCTCGGCGGCGCCAACGGCCCGCGAATACACGAACCCCCGGTCAAGTTCATTTGGTCGGCCCGTAACGTCGCTTTTCAGCAAGAACAAACCTTGTTTACGATCTTGCCTTCGCGAGCCGAATGAGGAGGCAGGTCCACATCAAAGGAGTCCGGATTTGGAGTTGCCAGAGCTTTGCCATCGAACACATCTGAGATTCTGTGCTGATTCAAAGCAGCTAAGCCCAGGCTTGAGAACTCGATGGAACGCGAACGGGGTTTGTCCGTCCAATTGGAGATGGTCAGCATGCCCTGGCGATCATTCTCCGCGACCCAAAAAAATACTTGGTTGATCGTCCTCAGGTAAGTAACTCATGAGGTCGAGGGGCTTCGAGGCGCGGCCCAATTTGATCATGTCGATCAAGTGTTGATTCTGAACCAGAGCCAGGCGTTCCGGATCTGCGCCGAGAGCAGGCAAGTCGTCACCGATTTCGTGCATTCCGCCTGCAATTGCGGAAAGGGCGATGGAAGCCTTGGCCTCGTCAAGACTGAGGGGGACTTTGCCCCTCATGCTAGGCCTAATCCGTCACAATCTGAGTGGAAACGCAAAAAGCGTCGGGATCGCAGACAAAGAAATTACGGTTCATGTAGTATCTTGCCGCAATTCCACTGCCGGCATCTTTTGTTGCCTTGAAGGTGTGGCCGGTGTCTAGAGATATGCGCCCGGTATCAACGATACCTACGGCGTTGAGCATCGGACTGCCGTCCTTGTGGAGAAGTACTTGCTCTCCGACGGCTTGCCGAATGATCTGTAGGCCAATTCTTTGAGCTTCGAGCGCGGTTGTATTGGACCAGAAAGCCTCGACGGCTGTATCTTCCATAAAGTCCAACTTGATATACCCAATATTCCATTCGCTTACCAGCGTGGAGTAAGTCTTGCGCAAATACTGCTGAGCCTTGGGATTGGTCGCGCCGATCACAAACAACCGATCCTTGCCCCCAACTTGCCCAATGCGGATAGGCTCACCTTTCGCGTTGGGTACCAGCTAGTCGCGACGATTCTCGTAGACCCACGACCGGTTCGCAACCGGCACGGTCCATATGCCAGGAATCAGACCTAATCTGCCGGAACAGCAAGGGAGTCGACGCGCAGTTCAGAGAAGAGGCTTTAGTGCTGATTCGATGGCGCTAGTGTATTCGAACCCGATTATCTTTTTCCGGAGTATTCCTTTGCGGTCGTAAAGCATTGTGGTCGGTAAACCTTCAATGCCCCCAAACTTCTGCTTCAAATCATCATCGGCGACCGCCAGCGGATAGCGTACCCCGATTTTCTTCGCAAATAGGACTGGGTCCTCCATATCCATCATGGTGTCGAATTTGAATCCCACAACAGCAAATCCCTGAGAGTCATAGCGGTCCGCAAGTTTCTGATAGCCCGGCATCTCTTTTTTGCACGGTTGACACCAAGTGGCCCAAAAATCAATGAGCACCGCCTTGCCTTGAAGGTCAGCCGAGGAAATCTCGCGCCCCTGCAAATCCTTCACAGAGAAGTGAGGCAACTGTGAACCTATTTCACCTGACGCGATTGCTTCCGCTTTCGGCTGAGGTGGACTCGCCGCCTGCTGATTACATCCGGCGAGTCCGACCGCAGCAAGGCTCAGAAATAACAGGCGTTTTCTCAGCATCTATTCCTTCCTCTGTACTTCCAGAATCAGCAGCTTCAGAGGAGCCGAAGGATTTGCTTTCTTTTTCCCTGCGGGCTTTTTGTACAACTGACCACGAACTGTGACCATCGTTTGAGTATCAACGAGGGCTTCAAGCCCTTTCGGCAACTCATTAGGTGTAAGCGCGAAGGACCGGTTCGGTTCAACCTGCAAGGCAAGGCTACCCGAAGAGTCCTTTACGATTTTTCCGCGTGCGGTCACATCCATCTCCGCAGCGGTCACACCGCTGTCGTACACGGCCTTTAGAAGCTGAGCGGGGTCAATCTGCCCGTCCTCTTTGGGAGTGACCTCAACTTTTCCATCAAGCAAGCTGACTTCAACTGTTTGAACGCCAGACTGGCGCCCGAGGTGTTGTTTCACCCCGTATGCTCAAAAGTTTCAAGTCATGCCTTCGACGCGCATTTCAATATGCTTGATTTGCGCTTGAGCCATCGGCGCAACCATCGAACCGAGCAGCGCAAGTAGCGCGAGGTTTTTCGTGTTCATCGCTCCTCCTTTTCCTTAACGGTGCATCCGAAACTGCTGCGTAATTCCAAAACTGATATGACGGCGAACGGGCATGAACATCGCACCGGTGGAACGCGCAACGTCCCAATCCATCCCGAGCCACACGTGCATTCCGGGGCGCACCCCTACGTAGGTCGCGATTCCGGCAAGCAGCACATCTCCGCCGCTCCCGCCCTGGTTGACTCCTGCGATACGCTCGTCCTGGGAATGCAGCCAGGTCAGCACCGGGCCAACGAACCATTCACGGGCCACGTTCTTCGATTCATAAGGCCTGTACGACAACCAAAAACGTGATTCGATGTCGCTGCCGAGTCTTGTCGCCTGCGTTCCCTGCGATCGGATCAGGAAATGGAAATCCTCATCAGCAACCAGACGCTTCAGTTTGAAAAGCCCGGTGTAAGTCCAATTCGCCGCGAGATACAGATCTGTAGAATCAGAACCGGGTTGCAGACTCGCAGGCAGTCGTTTCCCGTCTTTGTCGGTCAAATCGGTTCGGCCCGTCGGAATCTTGGGGCCGAACGTAACGGATGCCTGGGTGGTGCCCCGTTCCGAATCTCGCCGATAGAAGCGATACTTCATGAGCACCATGGCATCGCCAAGCCTTCCCCCCCCAACGACTAGTGCGACCCCATCGAAGTGATTCGTCACTACTGGAACGAGAACGGTTAAATCAAAATTGCGGTAGAACCACCATGTGAAATTGAAATCGCCTTCGTGCGAAAAGGTAGGACGGGCTGTCGCAGGAATGCCGCCAGGAATTCCAAAAGAGTCCGCCACCGGGGAATAGGGGCGGGGCCGTTTCGGGGGCCGGGCCTTGCGCTTTGACTGCCGAAGCGCAGAGAAGCGAGAGGAGCGACAGGGACACACGCGCAAATCGCCTAATGGAATATGGATTTCGTGTTCTCACAAATGCTTCCTCCAATAGAAACGGGTATGGCGAAGCGCACTAATGCTTTGAGTCGGGAGGCGACTGGAGGACTGACTAGATGCGGAGAGGCAGTGGGGCCGCAGCGTAGCGGATTGGCGGAGCGTGGCAAGATGTCGCAACCACGCGATTGGAGGAGTCTAGCCCGTGAGATTTGCCCGTCGCTGGCAGCACTGCGAATAGAAGGGGAGGGTAGGAAAGGCCATTGACGGAGGAGGGCTGCCCAAAAGGACCGCGCATCGCTTGCAGGCTCTGGCAGCAATCCTGACCGTGATGACCGTGCGAAGAGCAGGGCATCGAATTGCAGCACTGCATCGCCTGTTCTGGTGTCGTCATGGCACCGCAGTCAAATGCATACGCGGCGAGAGCGACTGAAAGTACCGCCAGAAAAATTGCCTTAGTTAAACGCATCAATGACCAAGTTAGACGCCGAGGGTGTTCAAGTCAAGCGCATGCTTGTGAACGGTTATCACGCAAAACCGCTCACTGCCTAGATTCTGGCTTCCTAGCGCAGGATTCATGAAGCGAAAGAATAGGTCCCTCAGCAAGTTGCGATGAACCGGACGGAACCGGACGAATCACTTTCTCCTTCTTTATTCACCTTTCGTTCGCATTTAGCCGCCGTTCACCACCATTAGTATTACGTTTTTATGACGGTTCGCGACCTCACGGAGCCATTATGCGAATCCTGAAATGCTTGCGTATGCGTACACATGCGTGTACACTAACATCGTGGAGCTCCCTATGACTACGATCAAAGTCGGAGTGCGCTTCAAGGAGCTGCGTCGCCGCGGGAAGGGCTGCTAGCTTGCTGGGGCTTGGTGGTGCGAAGGCCGCCGGAGAATGCAACTGGTGGGAATCAACAAGGATGGTGTTAGTATATACCGAATTGCGTTGGGAGCCGAAAACGGAAATCCCCGGGATAAATGGGAGAAGCTGAGCAGAGCATGCTTCCCTGCTTAATTTTCATACTCGCTTTTGCAGCCTCGGGGCAAGACATGAGCACCCGCCTCCACCAGCACAAAGTCACCTCCAAGGAAAGCCCGGCGCCCGAGCCCGGCGCCGAAAATGAATTGATCTCGTCGCTGGTTGAGGGCCTGCACTCCCCGGAGGACTGGTACACCAAAAAGCGTCCCGAGCTCGTAAAGCTCTGGACCGAGATTCTCGGCAAGCTCGGCCCCGATCGGCAGGACCAGCGCTGGTTCGGCGACATCCGCAGGGCCGTGATCCGGGACCGCCGAGAGACTGCAAACTACACGCGCCTCGAAGTCGATCTGCCCATCGAAAAAGATTTTTACCAGAATCACCTGCTCCTGCTGCCGAAAAACCAGGGCCGCGGGCCGTTCCCCGC
Organism: Acidobacteriota bacterium; assembly: GCA_003224515.1. Classification (GTDB taxonomy): domain Bacteria; phylum Acidobacteriota; class Terriglobia; order Acidiferrales; family UBA7541; genus Acidiferrum. The sequence continues at coordinate 572 of QHZC01000392.1, read as the reverse complement.
CGTGGTGTGCTGGACCTCGACCACGCCCGACTACACCGCTCCCGAATAGTGGTGGGGCAAGTGGCTGGCCGAGCACGGCTACGTGGTGCTCACGAGCTGGTCATTTATCCGCTATTACCGTGACAACACCAATTACGCGACCGGCGCCATCCAAAAACTCTACGAACGCTTCGGCCACTGGCTGGGGCTGGGCAAGATGATCTATGACGCGCGCCGCGAAGCCGAATACCTCGGCTCGCTCAAACAGGTGGACCGCCGCCGTCTGGGTTTTATGGGCTTTTCGCTGGGCGCCAAAGCTGCGGTGTATGTGGCGGCGTTCGCTCCTGAGTTCAAAGCCGTCGTTGCGCTCGACCCGCACATTGCGGTCAATGGAAGCACCAACTGGTACGATCCGTGGTACCTCGACTGGCTCCATCCGTTCCCCGACATTCCCACGCCCCAGCACACCGTGTCGAGCCTGCTGAATCCCGATCCCAAGCGGCCCGGCTTTGAGCACGATCACCACGAACTGATGGCTCTCGCCGCCCCGCGCGCTTTTCTGCTGATCGGTGGCAGCCAGTCCGAGGATCACG
>QHZC01000394.1 GCA_003224515.1 Acidobacteriota bacterium | reverse complement strand
TAATCGCCTTCGCCGCCAATCCAACCAGTTTACGATAAAGGTGCGGCTTCGATGAGCGCTATGGCCTTCTATGAGAAGGTCATAAAAGTCAAGGCCGACGTGGCGGCCTTCCTTATTAATTGCTTTCCATCTGCATAACCCTCCCGGTGGTGACGTGGGGAGCTGTCAAGGGCGCCCCCGAACAGGGGGCGTTCATCTTGACCCTTGACAGCTCCCCACCTCACTTACAATCGAGCTGGGAACGAAGCGCAACGCAGTTCAGTTGGGCTTCGTTCCTTAGGGGATTCGGTTTTCAGTTCGTATTGGCACGCCTTCGGCAATGCTTCCGAACTTGTTGGCATCGATACGACCGCTCTTCCGCTTGCGACGCTTCGACCCTTCCATCAACCGCGGGTTGGCCACCAGCACCTTGTGTCCCCACTCGGTGACCACGTCCGCCGGGACTCACTTTCGTCGCACCCGGCGAATGCATCTCGGTCTCGATCACCCGTCAAGCATTCTCAGAACTCGATGTTGGCTCGCAGCTCGATCACACGCGCCCCCTGGTTGGGAGAAACGGGGCTGTAGTTTGGCGAAATCCCCCCAATCGCAAACCCCTGCTGCTGAACATTCGGGCTGAAGCCGTTGGCGAAGGAGAAGTAAGTGGTCCCATTCGCTGCGCCCGGTTGAAAGTTGGGGTGATTGAAAGCGTTCAACATCTCGGCCTGCAGGCTGAACTTGATGTTCTCGCGAATCGGTACCACCTTGGTGATTGCCAGGTCGTCGTTGAAATAGTGTGGCCCGTAAAGGTATACCAGCTGGCCGATCGTGCCGGGCGTGGTGTTTGCGGTGATGAACTGGGGGTTCGCTCCCCCACCGGGAGCCAGGTACTTGGGATTGAGAAAGCTCACGGCTGCCTGTCCAGGGATGCGGTATACCCCAACGGCGCTTTGCAACTGGGAGGGCGTCACCCCGTGTAGTTCCACGCCGCCGTCTCCATAGCCATCGTTGTTAAGGTTCGCATTGAAGGTGTTGTTCCCGCCCTCCAGCAGGAACGGTGCCCCGGCTTGATAGCCGAGGATAGTGCCAATCGTCCATCCTCCCACAACCCTATCCAGTACGGCGTTACTATCGTTCAGGAACTGCTTTCCGCGGCCGAAGGGCAAATCATAGCTCCCGTTAATGTTAATCGCATGCCGAATGTCAAACAGAGTTGGTCCGTACGACAATCGCATGTTGCGCAAGGTGAATATGTTGGACTGGCCTTGCCAGTTGTTTGGACTTGAGATCCCCAGGGTGTGACTCCACGTGTAATTGGCATCGAATTGCAGGCCGTGCCATTGCCGCTGGCGAAAATCAACCTGCAGCCCGTTGTAGTTCGAATATCCTTCCGCCACCAATTCGGTGGTCGCAAAGCCTGCACCTTGCGCATAGGGATTTGCCTGGAAGAAGTTGATGGGATACCCAGCGCCGGCCGTGGTGATCCCCAGGTTCGTCTGGCAGGGGGTGAGCGCTGCCGAACCGACCATGTTGCAGATGTAGGGTGCACCCGCGAGAGTGTTAGCGAAGAGCCCTGCCTGACCGGTGCTCACAAACCCAGTGAAACCGCCGTTCGTGAAATCGGCGGCGCTTCCGTCGGCTCCTGCGGGTTCGCCAGCAAACGCAGCATTGAAAATCGGCAACGGCTGTTGCCCCGGCAGACCATGGTTCGCAAATGACCCCTGGAAGCTGGCGTTGCCACTGGCATTGTTAATATTCAAATTGTTTTGTGCCGCCTTGAATTGCGCCAGGAACCCATTTTCGAAGATATTCACTTCGTTAGTATCGATTGCTACCCACTGCCGCAGCGTCCGGTTACCTATATAGCGCACCTCGAGCGCACGGTTTTCCCCCAGTTGGTGCTGGATTCCAAGGTTCCAGGATTCGGTGTAGGGCTGCTTGAGATTGGGATCGATGCCATTGACGCCCGGCACATTGCCGCCGAGGAAGGTGAAGTCGGACTCTGACTCGACCTTTTGGAAGCTCTGCGGTTTGAATCCATACGCCGGAAGCGGGCTACCCAAGAACAAGCTCCCCGGTTGGAATGCGCCCGCCTGGTTCGCGCCCTTTACGGCGTTGAGGAAGAATCCCTGGTAGTAGAAGGAGCCGTAGTCAGACGCCTCATTCCACACGTACTGCTGTGGTTCGGTGAAAGTCCTGAAAGAGAAACCGGCGCGGATCACAGTCTTATCCCCACCGAGCAATCGCCCGAGAGCTCCGTCACCGCCGCGGGGATTCCAGGCGATGCCAAACGCTGGCTGAGGAGCCACGAACCAGTTATTGTAGGGCTGACTGTTCTGCACCAATTGCGGGTTCATGGTGCCGTTGAGCGAACCCGGATTGAACAGATTCCCCACGCCGGAAGGACCAAAAATATTGGTTGGAGTGGCCGAGTGATACAGGTTCGTCAAGTCACGGTCAGCCCAGGTGAAATCCCAACGCAGACCATAATTCAGGGTGAGGGTCGGCCGGATGCGGTAAGAGTCTTGCGCAAATACGCCCCAAGCCTTGGTCAGTTCGTCGAGGTTGTACGCCCCCAGTGAGTGGATGTATTGGTTTGAGCTGGGGCTGTATGGATATTGTCCACCGACGCTATTGATCCGCCCGGTGAGAATCGCGTACAGCGATTCGGCTTCCTGCGTCGCAACGGAAGTGGCATTAGGTAGGGTGGTGCTGTTGAAGGCCGCAACTGCCGGATCGCCCGTAGCAAACCCCGGTCCGGTGCCCGTGTTGCTGCCCAACTGGATTCCCGGATAACCGAGAACGCCATTGTAGTAATGGTTTTGCTCTCGCCACCAGGACACCCCCAAATTCAAAGTGTGGTCTTTGTGTTGCCAAGTCACGGTGTCAGAGGCATTGAAGAGCGGATAATACGATCCGGTTGGGATCTGGAAATTCGTCCCGTTCATTCCCTCGGTTGACGGGTGACCCACGCCGGGGAACGACTGCAGATTCGGCAAATTCCAGGCGATTTGTGCCTGGCCGGAGGCGGGAGGCTTACCATCGAAGCCGAAGCCGCTGAAGTTGTAGAGGAAGCCTCCGCGAAATGAATTTATCAACGTTGGGGAAACGGTGTAATCAAATCCCAAGGCAGCCGTATAGTTCAGAAATTTATTGCTCGCGCCCGTTCCGGCGAAAGCCGTACCCGGCAAATTGGGCGCGTTAAAGTTGGATTGGATTGTCTTGGTTTCGTTCCAAGCCACGTAGTACCGCATCTTTGGGGAGGCAACGTAGTCCACGCGAACGGCGGGGAAATAGTTAGTTTGGGGTGAGGCCACTTGCCAGGTGAGTTGCTGCACATTGGGATCACTCACGGCGGATAGAGTTCCCTTGTTCAGCACGCCGTTGACGGCCTGCAGAGTTGCGCTGGTCTGAGAATTGACGGTAGAGGGCAGAGCACCACCGCATGCAGCTCCGCAGCTTGCCGCCGCCTGCAGCACGTTGACGACTTGCGTGTTGCCGTTGGTATCCACATAGGTGAAGTCACCGTTTTGGGCCGCCGGAGTGAAAACCCATTGCGACGCACTGAAACTGCCGGGCTGCTTGGACATGGAAAAACTACCGAAAAAGAACAGTTTGTCCCTGATGATAGGCCCGCCAAGACTGCCGCCAAAGTCGTTCAGGATGAGAGGATTTTTGCGCTGCGGGGAAGATGGGTTGATCGCTGTCAGAGTATCATTCAACCAACTATTTGCATTGAGAGCGGCGTTGCGGAAATCGTCATAAACCCGGCCGTGAAACCTGCTGGTACCGCGACGGGTCACGAAATTCACCTGCATGTTCGACGTCCCGTACCCCTGGTTCAAATCAAGCTGGTCGGTCTGAACCGTCATCTCTTCAATGTCTTCAACCCGAGCTTGCACAGCCGGCGCAGCGCCCGGACCGTTGCCGCCAAACTTCATACGGCTGGGACTGCCGATCACGCCATCGATGTTGCTTCCTTGAGCGATCGTTGGAAGGCCATTCCAAGTACCGCCGCCGTCATAGAAATTGCCCGTGTATCCCGGAGCCAATGTACTGAGTACCGACAGATCCCGGCCTTGAAGAGGAAGGTCTTCGATTGCCTTCATGTCAACTGTGGTCCCAATGGAACTGGAGGTGGTTTCGACGATCGGGGCCTGATCCGTGTTCACTTGAATCGTTTCGTTAATAGCCCCCACTCTGAGGGTTGCCGAGATATTCGTCGTCTGTGCCGCTTGCACTACTACGTCAGTGAACACCTGAGTCTGGAAACCCGTCTTCGTTACGGTGAGTTTGTACTTTCCAAGGGAAAGGTTCACGAAGGTGTGCGTTCCCTTCTCTTGAGTCTCACTGTTTCGCACGTCGTTCGTGGCCAGGTCGCGAAGTTCCAGTTGCGCGCCCTGCACTACGCTGCCGCTGGAATCGAGGACGGTGACGCTCACTGTTCCCTCAGACCCATGCTGTGCCCGAGCGCATGGGACGACGCTGAGCGAAAGCACAATCGACAGAACGGTTGCAATGCCCCCGGGAAGGTTCGACCAATATCTGAGAAGCATTTTGTCCTCCATCGGCACCCAAGAGTCCGTTGCGTAGTTTCACGCTGCATCGAACCCTTTATCACTCACCGGGCAATTGCGGTCGGCCCGCCCCATTGACCGAATAGCTGCTTCCAGGCGGAACTGGATGCGCTGCGGCAAACGTTTACCCACAGATCGGAGTTTTGTATACTTTATGCGCCAAGCTTTTGTCAACCATGTTCTCCTGCCAATCCTTTATTTATTCTGCCAATCCTTTACTTTCGGGCTGGAGGGCTCGCTATCTCGGTCAGGTGCAACGATCGCTGGTACCCTGTCACGCCCGAAGGGGACCAGTTCGGATGGACCAAGGGTCTCGTAGCTCAGATTCATTCGCAGTACTCTCATGACCCGGGCGGACACTTCGGGGGATATCTCCTGTGGACTCGCGCTCTAACTTTTCCAGACGGAACCTGCTGAAGTACATGAGCTCGATGGCGATAGGCCTGGCTGCGAAACCATTCGCCCGGTCGCTGGCACAACCGGTTAGCCAGGTGAGGTTCGTTGACGTGACCCGTTCCGCAGGCATCACGTTCCGACATGACAACGCATTTTCGCCGGAGAAGTATCTGATCGAAACCATGGGCTCGGGTTGCGGCTGGATTGACTATGACCAAGACGGATGGCTCGATCTCTATCTGGTCAACGGCGCAGCCACCCCCGCGTACAGCCCGAAACACCCCTTGCGAAGCGCGCTTTACCGGAACAACGGAGATGGCACCTTCAGCGACGTCACTGGACGAGCCGGGGTCGGCGCTGAGGGGCTGTTCGGCATGGGGGTTGCGGTGGGTGACTATGACAATGACGGATTTCCCGACTTGCTGGTCCTCGGCTATGGGCGGTGCATTCTCTATCACAACAACCGCGACGGCACGTTCACCGACGTCACCACCCGCGCCGGGGTGGCGAACTCGGGGCAGTGGGCGTCGAGCGCGGCATGGTTCGATTACGACAACGACGGCCACCTGGATCTCGTGGTTGCGAACTACGTCGATTGGTCTCCCGAACGCAACTTCTACTGTGGCGACCGGGGCCCGGAAATGCGCAGCTATTGTCATCCCGACGACTTCCGCGGCCAGCCGCCAACGCTCTATCACAACAACGGCAACGGCACTTTCACCGACGTCAGCAAGTCTTCCGGCGTGGGCCTGAAAGGAGGTAACGGCCTTGGCGTGGTGACGTTCGACTATGACAACGACGGCTGGCAGGACATTTTCATTGCCAACGACCACATGCCGAATTTCTTGTTTCACAACAACCGCGACGGTAGCTTCCGCGAAGTGGCATATGTCGCAGGTGTTGCCGTCAGTTCCGACGGTGAATTCGAAGCGGGCATGGGAGCCGACGCGGCCGACGCTACGGGCAGGGGCCGCATGGATCTCATCGTCACGCATCTGGACATGCAGCTCGCTCGGTTTTATCAAAACCTGGGAGACCAGACGTTCGACGACGCAACTCTGCGGTCGAAGATTGGATACTCGACTTACCACATGAGCGGGTTCGGCACGCGCTTCATGGACTACGACAACGATGGCGCGGTCGACATCTTCATGGCCAACGGACACGTTCTCGACAACATCCAGCGGTACCACGGCGAGACCCGGTATGCCGAACCCAAGCTGATGTTTCACAACAATGGCCGGGGAGTTTTCGAAAACGCCACTGACCGGATAGGACTGGATTTTCAGCTTCCCCGCGTGAGCCGCGGCACAGCGGTCGCCGACTTTGACAATGACGGCGATCTCGACATCCTCGTAAACAATAACGGGCAGCCGCCGCAATTGCTTCGTAACGACGGAGGGAGTGCCAACCACTGGATTGAGATTCTATTGATCGGAACAAAATCAAATCGTGACGGCGTCGGTGCCCGCCTCAAGCTGGTCGCAGGAGATCTGATTCTCTACGACCAAAGAAAGGGCGGCGTGAGCTACCAATCAGCGCAGGATCCACGATTGCATTTTGGATTAGGACAACGCACGCAGATTGATTCAGTTGAAATCATCTGGCCCAGCGGAATGAAAACAAAGCAGAGCAATCTAAAGTGTGATCAGTTCTTAACGATTGAGGAAGGCAAAGGGATTGTCGAACGGCCATTTCCGCCAGTGGCGTCCGGTCGATGATATATCTGTTCTGCCCTTCTCGCTCCGTCATGAGGTGTAGGCTCAACGGAAGGATTTGCAAGGTAACGGTAATTCCGGTCGGGACGTTTCAAGGCCTTCTAGCGGTGAGGGTCAGGTTGCCCGCTTTGGATGGATCCCCTTCCTCCATAACTCATCTTTCGATCGCCCGGAGCGGAGCCGATTCGAGCTGCCTGATCTCGATTCAACTTCTGCAGCGTGGCAAGTGCGTCCTGCGCCTGTTGGATGTCTCCATGGCGCTGATAGGCCCTTGCGAGGTTCGAGTAAACCGATGGGCTGTCAGGATCAAGCTCTCGTGCCTTTTCCAGATGCGCGATTGCGTTCTCAAGGCGACCGCCGGCCAGGTAGAGGCTGCCCAGCGCAATCTGCGAAGTCGCGTCGTTAGATTGTTGCTCGACCGCTTTCTCCAGCACCGTCGTCGCCTCTGCAAACTCAGGTTCACCTGCGTTGACGCCCGAGCGAATCAACGCTTCGCCAAGAACGGCCAATAAGGCGTGATTGTCGTAACCTTGCTTGACGGCCTCGCGCCCGGTTCGGACCGCAGCAGAAATGTCGCCCTCGAGCAATTCTTCCTGGGCAGAGGCCAGGTAGCCGAGCTCGCTTCCCTGGGCCACTTTGCCGGCCAAGTCAAAGTCTGGCTTGGCTTGATCAAATTCGTCTAGTTGAGTTAGAAGCAAGGCTCGTTGGTAATGGAGCCGTGCCGATTGAGGCAAATTGCTTAGCCCAAGCTCGACAACTTTGAGCCCGAGGCCATAGTCCTTGCTGGCGGTGCAGGCATCGATCACGAATGAGTAAAGTTTTTCGTCCTGTGGCGCGAGAGAAGCCGCTTTTTGCAGAGATGCCAGAGCCTCTTGCGGCTGAGCGTTTCCCACGTAGGCTTGAGCCAGGAGGTTCTCCACGTCCACGCCGTCGTGTCCTCCGCTTCGCAAATCGCTTAGAACATGGATTGCCTCTGTGAACCGCCTGATCGCCACGTAGCAGAGGGCCAAGTTGAAGCTCGCGGCATATTCGTTGGCGACTTGTCCTCGCGCCGCCAGCAGGTGCGGGATAGCCTCGGAGAAAGACCCGCGGCGCGTGAGTGCCGTCCCTAGCCGCAGTTCTTCTTCGCCCTGGGATTGTGGACTCAAACTAGCGTCATGATCGACTGCGTGAGGAGCTGCATTCTGGCTGCCGGAAACGGGTTGTCGCCCGCGCGCGACTTGAGCATGACCCGTTGAGCCGAACGACAGCGCGATCACGAGCGTGGCAAAAAGTCTGAAACGATAGACGGTCGATGCACGCCAGACTGGCTTCATGCGCTTCATCCGGAATCGCCAATATCGCCGCCCTACTTCCATTTGCTCTGACCTTCAACAATCGTCACATAGCGATCAATCGGGAGGTCTGTAAACCTTTCGATCTTGCCGCTCGGTTGAGGCCATTGGATTTCCAGCCAGTCGATCTTCGTTCGGTTCGCCAATCCGAGGACCATGCGCGGATCGTGCGAAGAGAGATAACTGCCTCCGCCTACCTTGCATTGATGGCGCTTCAGATCGCCAGATTGATAAGTAATCTTGGCGCCGATGGCGCCGATATTAGCCTTCGTGCCCACCAGCCGGACACCCAGCCAATGGTTTTGATGTCCAAGATTGTTCCGCAAAAGAATCGGCTCCGCGTTGTTCTGAGTCACGAGCACGTCGACCGAGCCATCGTTGTCAAAATCGCCCAGCGCCAGACCGCGTCCGGACAGTGGCTTTGAGAAAATCGGGCCGCTCTGCCGGCTGACATTCTGGAAACCCTTCCCGGTATTGCGGAAAAGCAGCAGCGGCTCAAGGAATCTCACACCTTCCACTCTTTTATCGACCGCATCGTCGGGATGGCCGTTGCATAGAAGCAAGTCGAGATCTCCGTCGTTATCGTAGTCGAAGAATCTCAGTCCCCAACCGCTCATCATGCGCGTCGTTGGGCCAATACCCGTCGGATTCGCGACATCGCTGAAGCTCTCGTTCCCGTCGTTGTGATAGAGCGAGTACATCTCGTGATCGACGTTGGCTTCAAACAGATCAATCCGACCATCCTGATCGTAGTCAGCCGCATCGACTCCCATGCCGGAACGCGGTTTGCCAAAAGCATTGACTCCCACCCCAGACAGCAAGCCGATTTCTTCAAACCGGCCTTTGCCCCGGTTGGCAAACAGGAAGTTCGGAACAGTGTCGTTGGTCACGTACAGATCCATGCGTCCATCGTTGTTGATGTCTGCCGCGACCACTCCCCACGCCTTGGCGGGAGATTGCGAAATTCCAGACTCCTTGCTGACATCGGTAAACGTTCCGTCACCGTTGTTGCGAAAGAGCCAACACGGCATCGGATCGTAGATGCTGGGAATGCAGTAGAAACGCTCCCCAGTCAGGCGGTCGCCGCAGAACTTAAGCTTGGTCTTGCTGTAGTCGACAAAGTGGCAGACGAACAGATCAAGCCGTCCGTCGTTGTCGTAATCAAACCAGACGGCACTGGTCGCCCAGCCCGGCGCGGCCACGCCGGCTTTGGTCGTGACGTCGGTGAACGTTCCATCTCCGTTGTTGTGGTAGAGAAGGCTGCGCGGATACTGGGTAACATAGAGATCGGAAAAACCATCCCCATCATAGTCGCCCACGGCGACGCCCATGCCGTAGGCGCTGCCGGGGACGCCGGCTTTTTGCGTCACGTCGGTGAAAGTGCCATCGCGGTTGTTGTGATAGAGCGCGTTGCGCAACGGATGAGCCGGCTCGTAGAAATCACACGGGCCGCTGTTCACCAAATAAATATCCATCCACCCGTCGTTGTCGTAGTCGAGAAAGGCGCAGCCGGCTCCGACCGTCTCCGGCAAATGAGCCATGGGAGAACGCCCGTTCACATGGACCCACGAAATGCCGCTCGCAGGAGCCGGGACTTCTTCAAAAGCAGGGGAAGAATCGGGCGGGGGAAAAGCCCATGCCGCGGAGAGTCCCACGCCGCTCAGAGCGCTGCCGAGCCCGGTCAAGGCCAGCATCTCCAGGAAATGACGGCGTGATGCCGAACCCCAACCATCGCATCGGCGTTCCACTATCCTTCACTCCTCCGTTCACCTTACTTCGGCGCGGGCGCCGATTGTGGGCTCTTCGCGGCCGCTTCCCGCTGCAACGCCATCTGCCGGTCGGCCTCTGATTTGTGACCGGTGCGGGCATATGCCGTAGCCAGTTGATAGTGCCCGGCCGGATCTCCAGGCTGAAGCTTTACGTAGCTTCGCAGCGGCGCGATTGCGTCCGAGAACTTCCCTGCCGAGTTGAGCGACATCCCCAGCGCCAGATATGCCTCCTGAAAGCCTTCATCGAGCTGCGACGCTCGTGAGAAATGCCCGACGGCTTCGTCCCACTGCCCAGCTTGACGGGCGATCTCGCCCAGCATGAACTCAGCCGAAGCGTTATCGGGAGCGACCTTCAGCTCTTCCTCGAATTCTGTCTTTGCGCCCTCCACATCCGCCGGCGACTTCGAAAGAAAAATGCGCCCGATACGATAGTGAATGCTCGCCAGCTTAGGCTCTTGCTCGAGGATCCTCTTGTATTCGGCAATGGCCTTATCCCAGTTTTCCTGCGACTCGAAGGCTTCTGCCTCGAGTTGCTCCGCCTGATGCGATGTGGGCGCAGTCGCCGCCAGCTCCCGCGCTGCACGCGATGCGAGCTCCGAATAGAAGTGGGTCGTGCCGTAGAGCACGTCGGGATCGTGCGGAAACTCGCGGTTGAGAACGAGCAGGGCCTCAACGGCGGTTTCCGTCTGCTCAAGACTCATTGCGCATCGAGCCGTCGACATCACTGTGCGGTATTTGAGCTGCTTGTCCATAAGATGCGCAGCGGCCTTTTTCAGAATCGGCAAGGCTTCCCGGCAGCGGCCTCTCGCCGCGAGGCTGATGCCCTGCTCTGCCGAGGACGAAGCTTCAGCCGCCGGGGTTTTTGGCAGCCCCTGTGCGCGGGCGAGGGCCGCGGGAAGTGCAGAAACGCAGAACGTGCAGACGCAAACCCGGAAGAATCTAACCATACAGAATGTCGAACCCCATGGCGGCGCTTCGCGAAGTATATCTTGTGCCTTCGACGCCGCAGCGGCCTCCATCGGTTTGATTCACTCCCTTGGAAATCTAGGTGGATTTGTTGGTCCCTTCATCGTGGGCTACCTCGTGACCCGCACCGGCTCTTTCACTTCTGGCTTGGTCTGGCTGGTCGTCAATCTCTTGGGCGCAGGGATTTGCGCCTGTGCCTGTGCGGCCACCGACTCGGCAGGACTTGAGACTCGAAGGTGTCCGGCCTGTCAGGAGCTTAGAACGAGACTGCGACCGGCTTGCCATCAAACCTGACCCTGCGTGTGGTTTCAGCCAATTGCGCCGTAATGGCCTGGGCCCCGGCGGCAGCATCCGCGAACCCGGCGCCGGCTGCAGGCGGAGTGTATCGTGGGCATCGTCCCACGCCAACTGGATCCCCATCCACTCTCCTTTTCGATAGTCAAAAGAAATTCCGTCGTCCTCGTAAAGCAGAAACGAAGCATCGGCGCCAGGAGACAGGGC